>NZ_JBHLUU010000111.1:0-52401 GCF_042433785.1 Robertmurraya beringensis
AGAAGCGATATAAGGTTAATGGTTAACTGAAATTAGATGGGACGCCGTATGCGGTGAAAGTCGCACGTACGGTGTTAACCGGGGGAAAAGTTGGAGATAACATCAAATACTTACCTATCGGAACTGTTTGATATTGTTGACGAGGTAGCAGAACAGCAAAAACGTGAAAGAGAAGAGCGCGAAAGAAAAGCGGAAGAACTCAGAAAGAAGGTAGAATTAGCGAAACAAGCTAAAACTGAAAACTCTTCTGATACTACTGCTTCTAAACCTGAGCCAGAAAAATTCGATGTAAATGAAAATACGGTTATTCGTCATTATGGTGAATCAATCGAAATTACATCGTACTTTACAACAGAGGAACTCGCTGAAGGTCTCTTAGTGAAGAAACAAAATGGTGAAGAAGAGCGCAAACCACTTGATGGAGAATTGCTACGTAAGCGTATGGAGAAAGATTTTCCGGAAATGGTGAAAGAGCATACGGAAGTCGTTTTCTTAAAATCTAAGAATCTCGTAATTATTACGCAGAAAGCAAAGAAAAAAGGATCATATTGTATGGAGGAATCGTTGTCTTATGGCAGCGGTTCTTCTTTTTCTTCTTTTCCCTTCCCTAGAATTCCTTTTACTGTATTAAGAGATTTCATTGCAGTAGCGAGATTTTACGGAGAGCAAGAGTTAGAGGTCCATGCGGATGTGTATTTACAAAATGGTGAGTATTTCTTAGACTTCCCCCAACAATATGTAAATAAATATTGGGTGCAAGTAATTGAAAGCTCATTCGATATCGTCTCTAGAGTTGAGGATGCAGTAAAGGTGCTTGAAATTCATTCACATCATAAAATGCAACCAACTCCCTCTTCACAGGATGATCAGTCCGAGAGAGTACCAGGACGATTTTATGCCATTATTGGAAATACGCATAGGTTCCTTCCTGATATCACGACAAGAAAGTTTATTTCGGATGAATATGGTTATAGAAACCTATCCCCTGAAGTAATCTTTGAGAATCCGTTTCATAATATTCCAGCATTTAATGATAATGCGATTGAGGTGTGTGTATAATGACTATAAATATATTACAAGCAGCTAAGCAAAATTGGTATGATTATAAGGAATTATTCCCATTTATCGTGCAAATTGGCACAGGTGGGACAGGAGGTTATCTAGTACAGCATATCGCGCAACTGTTAGGTACGTCCAAGCAGAGAGCGGGTTATGTCATTGCAGATCCGGACGTACTTGAAGCTAAGAACTTAGGTAATCAATTGTTTTTAGAAAATGAAGTAGGTCTAAAAAAAGCGGATGTGCTAGCAAGTCGTTATTCGGCTGCATATGGTCTTGATATTGGTTCATATAGTGATTCCTTTATAGAGGATGCCAAAATGCTCAGAAAATTGTTTTCTACAGAGTATATGGACACGAATATCAATCATAGTACCACGCTAATATTGCCTATTGTCATCGGATGTGTCGATAATAATTGTGTGACTCGTTCTTAACTGAAAAGGTTAAGCACATATCTCTTAAGGTATGGAGAACTGTAATATCAAGAAGTGGAATGAAGGAGTAACGCCCTGAAACGCTTCCTCTAATACTCCGACGTGCGATCTATTAGTCACAATAGAATGGTGCGAAGCTCGGTGAAGTCGGCAGAGAGTAACCCTAAGAACTCAATTGAGGAAACAGGAAAGTTGTTTGGAGGCAAACAATGTTACCTATATGCCGGGAGTCCATAAAATACCCATGGTGAGAATGTCTACTTCCAAAAGAAGTAAACTGACGAAACCCCGAATGTACGTGTCTAAATATCGATATGGCAGAAATGTCATACCTACCTAAGTTGTAGGGCTTGTGAGGTAAAGTAAGATTAGTTGTTATGAAATACCTTATTTCGTTAAAGGCGAAATCCAGCAAGCAGGCACAAAGGGAAACCTAAAGGTATATGCAAGGATAGATATTATGGAACGAGGAAAGCTGGATGCGTGGAGATGTGACTATCGTTGAAACGTACATAATGGAAAAGTGACTTCACTATAACATTATGGTATCTAGTGAGAGCGGTGGCACCAACCGAAGATGTTCTTACCCAAAAAGAGAAGAACTAGGGATAGCCACTAGTCAAACCTACTGTTAGCTAACGAGAATACATTAGTCTATGGAGTTTTATCGAGGTTCGAGTAAGACTAAAAGAGGTGAAAATACGCATTATGAGTAACCGACTTGATAACAAACCAGAGACAAAAACCAAGTCTAATGTAATTAAGAAAAAGCAAAAGCTGAGAAACAATGAGTATTATGGTACTCAGGAATTGTTCGATGAATTATTTAGTCTGAGTAGTAAAGGTAGGAACTTCAAAAACCTTTATAATTTAATAGTTTCAGAGGAAAACATCAAACTTGCCTACCGTAACATCAAGAAAAACAAAGGCAGTAAAACCAGAGGAACCAATGATACGACAATTAAGGAATTAGCTGAAACAAGAACTGATGAATTTGTTAGTTTTATTCAAAGGTCGCTTGAGAATTATCAGCCACAGCCTGTTAGGCGAGTAATGATTCCTAAACCCAATGGCAAAGAAAGACCTCTTGGGATTCCAACACTGGAAGATAGAATAATTCAACAGTGTTTTAAACAAGTTCTAGAACCTATATGCGAAGCAAAGTTTCATCCCTTCAATTATGGCTTCAGACCCAACAGGAGCGCCAAGCATGCCATTGTTAGGGCAATGTCTATCATGAATCTACAAAAATTGCATTATGTTGTAGATATCGATATAAAAGGCTTCTTTGATAACGTGGACCATGCCAAACTATTAAAACAACTGTGGACTATTGGCATAAGAGATAAAAAGGTTATTTCAATCATCTCTAAAATTCTTAAGAGTGAAGTTCAAGGTGAAGGAGTTCAAACAAAAGGTACACCACAAGGCGGAATCCTCTCCCCTCTTCTCTCTAATGTTGTACTAAATGAGCTTGACCACTGGATCAACTCTCAATGGTTAGACTTCCCTACAAGGAAGGACTATACGAAGATTGACCCACGAAATGGTAAAATCATAAATTCTCATAAGTACCGAGCGTTAAGAGATAGCAGTAACCTAAAGGAATTAGCATATGTGAGATATGCTGACGATTTCAAGATATTCTGCAAAGATTATGAATCGGCAGTTAAAATTTACATTGCTACTAAGAAATGGCTCAAAGCAAGGTCAAACCTGGACATAAGCAACGAGAAATCAAAGATAACCAATGTAAGAAAGAACTATACTGAGTTTCTAGGTTTCAAATTCAAAATGACTAGGAAAAATGCTAGGAAAACAAACTTAGTAGTCAAATCTCACATATCTGATAAAGCAAAGACTAAGATTCTTGCGATCTATAAAGCGGGTATTATAAGAATTACTAAGAACCCTAATGCTGATGAAGTTAGACGGCTTAATGCTCAAATACTGGGATATCATAATTACTATGACATAGCTACTTTGGTTAATGAAGATTTTGCTGATATTCACTTTAAAACTAGGACCTTCCTATACAATCGTTTACACAGGTTATCTAGTAAAAATGCTAGAATAAACCAAATAAAAAACGATATAGAAAGACCAAAAGATTATCTTCAAAGATATAAACATTATAGTTTTAAAGAGTTTTCTATTATGGGTAAACCAATCTATCCGATTGCAGGAATTAAACACCAATCATATAAGGCATTTAATTCTGATGTATGCAATTATACGGAAAAAGGTAGGCAAATAATCCATATGAATCAGCAATTAGTTAGCCCAGATATAGTCATATACTTAATGAACCACCCAATAATTAACGCTTCAGTCGAATTAAATGATAATCGAATCTCCTTGTATATTGCACAAAAAGGCATGTGTGGAATAACCAAACAAACCCTTAGCATACTTGATATGGAAGTGCACCATATACTACCCAAAGAACAAGGTGGAGCTGACAACTACAGTAATTTAATACTTGTAACCAGGGCAGCTCATAAACTTATTCACGCAACACAAAAGGATACAATTAATCATTATATCAGCATTATCGGCAAACTCAGCAAAGCTCAAATTAACAAGCTAAATAAGCTTAGGAATATTGCAGGAAATGAACCAATCAGTTTCGAGTGTAGTGAATACTTATAAAACTTAACTAATGGTAAATGTATTCTGCTAACAGTGACGTTTGATTGCACGCCGTATGAGGGGAAACTCTCACGTACGGTGTAGACCAGGGGAAAAGCCAGAGAAAACATCAAAGGCTTACCTATTGGTATACACTCGTAAGATCATGTATGAATTCTTTAAATCTACTAGATGTATATATATCGATAGTGGCAATGAAAGTGTAACAGTTCCTTCCGATTGGAGAACACGTCCAAAAACGAAATGGACTGAGGATGAACTAAACGCATATAAAGAAAGTGGATGGAGTGGCCAAGTCGTTACAGGAGTAAACTTGAATCTTTTCAAGCAAGAATGTGTAGCAGAGGCATTTCCAGACGTTTTAGAGGATGATGATGAGGTAAGACCAAGTGAGTTATCGTGTACCGAGCTATCAGCTTCTGACCCTCAAAGATTAATAGTTAATAAGTTTGCTGCGTTAGCAATTACAAATATATTAACGCAAATCGTTGAGGAACGAACAATTAGTAGCCATATCACGTTTTATCATGCAAAGCGCGGGTACATGCGATCCACTGATGTACTAAAAGCAGAATAGTTATATAGAATATACTTTGAAGCTGAGGAAAAAAAGTGCTTTACCATAGAACAAAAAGGATAGATGACCAGGATTAAAACCTGTATTCATCTATCCTTTTTTTATAACCAATAACCTGATTTAGTAAACCAAAATATGGATTGTTGTTAAACTAAAGCCCTCGTTAGTTTCCGTAATCTTTTTATTAAAAACATAAATAATTTAATAAACTACATGCTAACGCGTAAGGCTTTTAAATTTGTAATCTGAAAGATATAATAATTATTATCAATGTACCCTTGACTTAAATGTGAGATCTCTTTAGAGAGAAACTTTGCCGTTAGTTTGGGGACATTGTTTTTTTATGCGTAAATATCATGTAAAATATACATGTGCAGTGACCTTTTATGGTGATACCGACCTTAACTGGCTTGGGGCTAGTTTCCTAGACCTCTTATATAGATGTGAGGCACTCCATGCAAATAATATGGCACTGCACATTTTCAGTTATAACTAACCTTCCTGTCATTCGACAGGATTTTTTCTTTTTTCAGGAGGAAATTATAACTAATTGTCGTATCTTTATATTTAATAGACTATATAGAGATGACTTAAAATATAAATATAAGATATTAAAGCAGTTGAAACTCTACCCGTATTTGGAGCTAGTTAAAAATAGACTCTTTTGTTAAATATGAGATTTTATATCTGGCGATATAATCCTGACATGCTACATTGGGCATTAAGCTCTAACGGAAACTTGGATAGTCAGATATACCATACTGCTTTTTTAGGAGGAGAAATGATGAAAGAAACCATTACTCCATTTAGTTATGGAAATGAAGATAAAATCCATGAAGAAACTAATCCACGTAAGTTTTACCAGTTCTATGTTGGCATTGATATTGGTGCTAGTTTTCATGTTGCCTCTTGTATTAAGTTTGATGCCTTTCTAGATCCTAAAGGCACTGCTTGGAAACGTACGAAAACCTTAAAATTCAACTCAGACAGTTCAGGTATAGGTGAGTTTTTGGCTGCCCTTAAACAGATAGAGTTGCAGTTTGAACTTGCCCAAAAGGACTTTTTAATCCTCCTAGAACCTACTGGTGGACATTATTCTTATCTAGTTCAACAGGTGTTATTAAACGAAGGATATGATTTATATCAAGTGGAAAATAAGGCTGTGGGAGAATTCCGTAAGAATAATCTCGGCATTACTGAAAAGACAGACTCAATGGATGCAAAAGTAATGTCTTATATGGGGTGGCATAAACAATTACACCCTCATATGCAAGGAGTTACGCTATTGAGGCCACAAACTGTTTTACAGTCCCTTTTTAGAACGGTCATGAGAGACCGTTGGTATCTAAATGTCCAACTTACCCGAAGAAAAAACCAAGTACAACAACTATTAAAAGTTACCCATCCAGATTTAGGTAAAGCCTTCAAGAGCCTGGGTTCTACTTCAGTAATGAAGTTGGTTCTAGACTATCCAACTGGTTTACATATGAAAGAGTCTTCTGAGGAAGAATTATATAAGGCCATCTCAAAATCTGGAGCTAAAAAGGTGGCGAAACAAGCTGCTAAAACCCTTGCTGAAATAATGCCTAACACTGTAGCTGTACCAGTTGAACACCTTGTTGGTAGGCAGACATGGGTTATTGAGGAAGCCTTACGGCTTGAAGAAAGTATCAAACTAATAGATAAGGAGATCCATAATCTTTTATGGGGAGTACCTGAAAAAGGTGTTTTACCCCATCCTTATACGGAGATTCTTTTATCTCTCCCCTTTGTTAGTGAGAATATCGCTTGTACATTAATTGGTGTAATAGGTGATATTGAGAGATTTAATACATACAAAGAATTCAAGAAATACTTAGGTGCTTCAGCTGAAAATAAGCAATCTGGCACGTCAGTTAGTGGAACTAGACAAACATACAGTGGAGTCCGAGATGCACGTCGAGTCCTCTATCAAATAGCCTTTATTGTGATTGCAAGTGGTAAGCATAACCCTACTGTATTTAAGGCCTATTATGACCGCAAGGTTGAGGAAGGAATGAGTAAAAAGAAAGCACTTGGTCACCTATGTGGAAAGCTTGCTAACTTAATTTACTCCCTTCTAAAAAATAACCAGAAATATGATCCTGTAATTCATGCAGCTGCAATAGGTGTAAAGTTGGAGGACCTTAATGCAAAAGTTAATGAAGAACCCCTACTATTAAACTAAAGAGACAGTTAAGTGGAAGAACATTTGTAGAAGTAGTCATGGTATAATATCCAAAAAAAAGTAAATTATACAAGGAGAGGATATTATGGAGTTTTCTGTACGAAAGATGCAAGAGAAGGATATAAAGCAAGTGCAAGATGTGGCAAAAACAACATGGAATTCTACTTATGAAGGGATAATCCCTTTAGATATTCAAATGAAATTTTTGAGTGCTGCTTACAATGACGAAAGAATGCAACAACGTATGGAACGCTCACTTCTTTTAGTAGGTGAAATCGCTGAAAGAATTGTTGGTTTTGCTAATTTTTCTACAGTTAATAAAGATGGAAAAGTTGGTTTAGGTGCTATCTTATATATATCCTAAATATCAAGGTAAAGGAATAGGTTCAGCGTTGTTAGAACATGGTATACAAGAATTAGACGGAGTGAAAGAAATTTTCGTGGATGTTGAAAAAGATAATAAACTAGGAAGAAGTTTCTATAAAGCAAAAGGGTTTGAAGTTGTAAGAGAGTTTGATGATGATTTCGATGGACATATACTTAAAACAGTAGAAATGGTGTTACATGTGTAGGAATTATTAAAGTGGGGATTTTCTAGAATATGTAATACCTTTTCCTAAGCCTTTTAAAAAACATAAAATCCCCTACTTTTTGTTTTAAAGATGGGGATTTTTCTTTGAGTGACGGATCTTTGAATTCCTCTAAGCACTACACTACATTTAAGTACAGCCCATCACAAAGTTAAACCCTAATCTCCTGCTTATTTAGGAAATTAGGGTTTTGCCTTTGAAAGCTATTGCTTTGAAACTCTATTACTTAGAATCCAAAGCACCAACAACACGATGAGGAACGTAAGGCTCTTCCAAATATCCAACTTCTTCAGAGGTTAACATAACCGATAGAGCGCCTACTGAATCTTCTAGATGAGAAATTTTTGTAGCACCTATAATAGGAGCTGTGACTGGCTCTTTCTGTAGCAGCCAAGCAAGTGCAACTTGGGATCTTGGCACGCCATGTTTTTCAGCTAATTCTGCCACCCTTTCCACAACAAAACGGTCGTTATGTTCTGTTAATCCGTACTTAGATTTTTGAGTTGCATCTGTTTCAGAACGGAGTGTGTCCTCTGACCAATTACGGGTTAATCTCCCCGATGCTAGAGGACTGTAAGGAATAACGCCAATTTTTTCTTCCTTACATAATGGCAGCATCTCCCGTTCCTCCTCACGGTATATGAGGTTAAGGTGATTTTGCATCGAAACGAAACGAGTCCACCCATTCTTCTCGGCTACATGGTTCGCCTTCAAAAACTGCCATGCATACATGGCTGATGCACCTATATATCTTACCTTACCTGCCTTCACTAGATCATGGAGTGCTTCCATCGTCTCTTCAATTGGTGTGTTGTAATCCCATCGATGAATTTGGTACAAATCAACATAATCGGTTCCAAGGCGTTTAAGACTCTTATCTATTTCACTCATAATATGTTTTCGGGATAATCCTTTGCTGTTTGGACCCTTGCTGTTTAAATCTTTGCCTAATGGGAAATAAACCTTTGTTGCAATGACCACTTCATCCCGATTGGAAAAATCTTTAAGGGCACGTCCAAGAAATTCTTCACTCGTTCCATCAGAGTATACGTTCGCTGTATCAAAAAAATTGATTCCTAACTCAAGTGCGTTTTTAATAACTGTACGACTACTATCTTCATCAATTACCCAAGGATGCATCCATCGTTCCTTTACTCCAAATCCCATACAACCAAGGCAAAGTCTTGATACATCTAACCCCGTGTTACCAAGTTTTGTATATTTCATTTGCGATTCCTCACTTTTCCAAATGTTTTTAACATATCATTTTAGTATAAAAATATACCTGATTCTTACAATTGTTAAATGAGACTCTGTGTAGTAATGTACATAACTATTCAAATTGACAGTTTTAACATAAACTTATTACCCCTTTTATGAAGGTTATAAATTATCTAAAGGTAATACCCATAGTGTTTAACTGATTCCGCATGTCCTTTGTGTAATTCTATCTTATAAATCTACTACTAAAAAACGTCCCAAGCATCTGTTATTTAATAATTTATTCTTGTATAAGACAATGAAGCTAATTTAAATGTATCTCCATTTTTAGTATATACCTCCGTAACCACAAAAGGATTGGTTACTTCATTCCCATAAACTAGAGCTGTCATTTTCAATTTATTTAATAAAACCACTGTTGATTCCATTTCATGAATAGTACTTTCTTGAAAATCAATTTCTTTATAAACAATTCCTCCTTTTTTTATAATATCTATTTCACCATCACGTGAAAGCGTAACTCCCATATGAACAAACCTGGCATCTTGATGAATTAAATCAACTAATACATCTTCCTTTACATTTTGAATGGCATCCCAAATTTTATTGGATACTTCTAATATTTTTTCCATTATTCTCTTCTCCAGTTATCAATAGTAGTTTTTAAATAACACCTGAATTACTTTCTGTTAATTGATACTACGGTACTTCGAATAAGTGAATTAAATATCAAGTTTACGGGTACCGATCCATTGCACCATGGCGGGATCCCTATGTGAAAAGAATAAGCTTTCTTTCGTATCTAATGTAGCGATTTGGTCCATATCCTCTTGGCTTAATTCAAAATCAAAGATATTAAAATTTTCGACGATTCTCTCCTTACGAACGGACTTTGGAATCGAAACAACTCCTCTTTGGGTCAACCAACGTAAAGCTACCTGGGCCACAGACTTATTGTACTTTTCAGCAATAGATACCAAGATTTCGTTCTGGAACAAGTTATTTTTTCCTTCAGCAAATGGTCCCCAAGACTGAATCTGAACGTTGTTTTCTTTCATAAAGTTATGACTTTCAATTTGTTGATTGAAAACATGTGTTTCGACCTGATTTACGGCAGGAACAACTTCATTATGAATGATTAAATCAATCAGACGGTCTGAATGGAAGTTACTTACTCCAATAGCTTTGACCTTACCTTCCCGATACAATTCTTCCATAGCTCGCCAAGAACCGTGCACATCACCGAAAGGTTGATGAATTAAATACAAGTCTAAATAATCCAACTGTAGTCTTTCTAATGATCTTGAGAATGCTTCCTTTGTGCTCTCATAACCAGCATCCTGAACCCATAACTTTGTTGTAATGAACAATTCTTCTCTTGGTACACCACTACGCTTGATTGCTCTACCGACTGCTTCTTCATTAAGGTAGGAAGCAGCAGTATCAATTAGACGATAACCTGCCATAATAGCGTCATAAACAGCTTGTTCACATTCATTTTGATCTTGAATTTGAAAAACACCAAATCCAAGTATTGGCATCTCAACACCGTTGTTTAATATTACTTTTTGCATGTGAAATCCTCCAATTTTTAAAATTTCAAGGGCTAAACCCTAGAATATTTAGAAGTAGTAAAACTAATATTCATTATAAGTAAATTTTCAAAAAACCTATTACCTATTCGTGTTCAATGTTTGCCTAATCCTCTTTAGGTGCATTTACAGAACCATATTTTTCAAATTATAATGTACATACGAATCACAGGGAGAAGGGGAGAATTTATGCAAGAGAAAACATTAGCTCAGCAAGCAGAACTAGCCAGAGCCATCGAGCGCCATACAGGTACCAACGGTGTTCACCAAACTGCTATTCCTTCGTTGTCTTTTGTTCGACGTTCTATTGATAAAGATCGCAACTATGGGGTTTATAAGCGATCTCTTTGTATTACGGCTCAAGGTGTGAAAGAAGTATCGGTAGGAATGGAGGAATTTAGATACGGTCCTGGAGATTATCTTGTTGCATCTGTCGACTTGCCAGCAACAAGCCAAATCATTGAAACATCACCTGAAAGTCCTTATCTAGGTTTCATACTAGAACTTACTACAAATGAAATCTTGGAAGTTTTAGGTGATGCAAACTTTTCATCTGTTTTAGAAGAGGGCTCAGGGCGAGGCATGTTTGTCAGCAGACTAAATCTTTCTTTGTTCGATGCTGTAGTGAGATTAGTTCGACTACTAGATACCCCCGAAGATATTCCGACACTTGCTCCTTTGTTCACAAAAGAAGTTATTTATAAAGTTCTTAAAGGGGAGCATGGAGATACACTAAGGAAACTTGTAGTAAAAGGTAACAGTGCCTATCAAATTAAAAATGCCATTGAACTAATTAAGACCAACTATGATAAGCCGATTAAGGTTGAAGTGCTTGCAGAAACTGCAAATATGAGTGTTTCTTCGTTCCATAGATATTTTAAAGAAGTAACTGCAATGAGCCCTATTCAATTTCAAAAACAATTAAAACTGCAGGAAGCTCGTCGTCTGTTATTTTCGGAGTCCACGGATGCGACTACTGTGGCATACCGTGTAGGCTATGAAAGTCCATCGCAATTCAGTCGTGAATATTCACGTATGTTTGGTTTTCCACCTATTGAAGATATGAAGCGTCTTAGAGAGAAACATGAACAGAGGCTAAATGCTTAAAACACAGGCCTCGATTTAAAGCTAATAACTATAAAGAAATGTCGATTTTGCATTTATGGAGGTCGGCTTTTTTCTTGTGAGGGATTGTTACTTACTGCTCCCATTTGTTAAATAAACAAAAAAGCATCCCTTCAAAAAGGAACGCCTCGTTTTTTAGTTCTTTGCTTTAGAAAACTATTAAACTGGAATTACTTCGCTTAAATTGCTAAAATCATGATTTATAATTTCTACTAATTTAAATTCTTCATTCTCGTATTCAAATTTCAGAATGCAACAGTTTCCTATTCGCGCTTGTTGTGTAATGGAACTATTATGCTCCCAAACCCTCATGAAGTTTCTACAAGCCGCCCCATGTGATACGGCCAGAACTACTTCATTGTCCTCTTCCATGATTTTTTGACACGTTGCAGCTATTCTTTCTTGCAACTCTTTTTGATCTTCACCACCATATTTTACAAAGAAATCACCATAAGGCAGTGGCGGGTTTAAATCTTCACTTTCCCCTTCAAACGTTCCAAAATTCCATTCCTTTAATCCTTTTAATCTTGTATAAGGCAGATCCGTCACTATTTCTAATGTGTCACTTGCTCTTTCTGATGTCGAACAATAGGCATGGTCAAAGACAATATGATTCTCTTTAAAATACTTTGCAGCTGTCTCTGCTTGTTTGATTCCTAGTTCTGTAAGTGGTGAATCACACCAACCTTGAACTTTTCTTCTTTTATTAAATAATGTTTGTCCATGTCTCATGAGATATAACGTCTTTTTCATTTGTATCCCCCTCATTGACTCTTAATAAAGTATTTAAAAAATAAGATTACTGGTATCAAGGTGTTTCTCATAAATAATCACTAGAAGATTCCCCTTAAAGTTATATATCAATTTGATAGTTAATGCTTTTCGTTGAATATGAAAACTTAGGGTATCTTTATCATAATACAAATGGGTAAGCTTCCGTTATCACAATCATCTCATATCCTTGCCTAATCCTATAAATCAAATAATACAGATTACTCTTCGAGTATCTTCGTTTTGATAAATAAGTTACCAATGTATTGTTGTTTTGCATAAATGAATCTCTTTATCACCTAACTATTTTCTATGGACCTGTGAAAGTATGCACTTAAATAAACCTGCCCCTTTAGCTCAATAAGGAGGTTAAACAATATTGCATTATTAATCTATTTAGGAAAAACGAACATTTTTTATTGACCGTATTTTTTATTCCATTCACCGATCCAATCTTCTAGATTATTGTCTTGTACTTCTTCGGCTGTTTTACCATCAAGTGAATAACCCCAACCACCCATCCCATCATCTGCTGGATAGGAAGTACCTCCAATTACATCACCATTAAAAATGAATACCCTAGCCTCCACCTTAGTGCCATAAATCTTGTTTAAAGGATGATTTTTTACAATAAAAATTTCCTGGATGATATCTTTCCCAATATATTGATCTGGTTGAACTGTTTGGATAGCCCATATAGAGATATGTGGCATATCAACAAGTTCTTCTCTTGTAAATGAATAAACATGGCTTCCTTTGTAAGATTTTATTGAATAACCCTTTTTAAGAAGATATTGCTTTGCTAATTCATCATTTGAGCCCTTTTCAAGGTTTGGTTCGCAACCAGCGAGTAGTAGCAACAGAATAAGACAGATTATTTTTTTAATACCTATCCCTCCGTATTATATTTACACTTTATTCCAATAAGAAAAGTATTCTGCATTTTCACTTTAATTCCTTCTTCAACTAAACTCCCTCAATAAACAAAGTGAAAACTCACGTTTTCTCCAGTATTCTCAGTATTTTATAGAATGTTATTTTAGAGTTTTTGCTCGCTACTATGGTTGGATTTATCTCGTAAGGATAATTTTGGGCTGTTGAAGCAAAAAAGACTGATGGCTCATTAGCCACACACTTACAAAAAATGGTGGATGAGTCAAAATATGATCGCACTGGTGGATGTCCACATTTCTCATGGAGGTCAACCCTCCCATGCCTCACAGAGTCTTCGCTCTCAAATTCCTTCGTCCAACCTTTCCACGAGGTGGATGTCAGTCATGCTGCCCCACAGGGTCCTTGCCCGAAGTTTAGTTGCTTTGCTGACTAATCCGTGCTTCAAATGTACGAGACTTATAACTCCTAAAACTCTTTTCTACTCTACTGTTCCTATTGAATTAAGCGGCTTTTTCAACTTCTATGTTTGCTCTCATATGAGGGATATCCTGTAACATTCGCTCTTCACTAAACTCAAATTGTTTCTTACCAATGGCAAAAAATATGCGTATTAACTTATTGCATAGGGCTATCAGAGACTGCATTTTCTTTAGTGGATTATCGGGGCGCTGCGTGTAATAGGAGTGCAGCGCTTTAAAGGCCGAATTTTTCGCGACCATAATCATACAAACCCTGAAGAGGAGAGCCCTCAGCTTCTTCCTACCTCGTTTTGTGATTTTTGTTTGCCCTTTATGCTTGCCAGAGGTGTTCTCCTTCAAGCTCAATCCAGCTAACTTTATGATTTGTCTGGGGTGATTATAGTCTTGAAGATTTCCAACTTCCGCAAAGAAGCCGGCAACCGTATCTCTCCCTACTCCCTTAATAGCTAACATTTGTTGAACGCCAGGGATTTGTTCAATTAGGTTATCAATCTTATTATCAAGTTCTACGAACTTCTCTTGTATCAATTCATATTTATCAAGCAGAGTCGCTAGTTCTAATTTGGCCATATTAGAACCTTGGCACAGTCCGATGGACTCTCTAGCTGCTTGTTTTAACTCTAGTATTTTGTTTAGTCCTACACTTCGACTAACTGCTTTTCGTAAATGATCCAATAAGTACTGATCCGTGAAATGAATTAGTTCATGCGGTAAGGCTCCTAGCCTTAAAAATTGCAAGGCTGCTTTCCCTTCCCAACTCTTAAAGACGGTTAAAAACTCAGGAAAATAGCGATCTAGCCAGTTATGAATCTGACCTTGTACTGTTTGAAGGTCGTCAGTTAAGAGATCACGTATTTTTTTCGCCACACGGAGTTCTGCATAAACACCTTGTGGAATCGTTGGTTCAGCATATCTCCCGTCCTTGACCAGCTGTGCGATTACTTTAGCGTCTTTCACATCATTCTTAGTCGGTGAGTTGTCGTCGAGTTCCTTACTTCTCTTCACATGTAAAGGGTTCACTGCGACAAATTTTATATAATTTTCTTTCAGTATATGAGCTAGGTTTAGCCAATAGTGTCCGGTAGGTTCCATACCTACTATCACTTTTTCCATGTGTTGTTCTAGCTTTAATTGATTGATCCAATTGAGAAACAGTTGAAATCCTTGCTTGGTATTATCAAAATAACAAGGGGAACCAAACTCCATTCCTCTAAAGTCCTGTGCACGTGCGACATGCTTGAACTTGGCAATATCAACACCTATAATAAGAGTCTGAGATGTTATTTGAGCAATTTTTTCATTTTGGTTATAATTCATTTTAAGACCTCCTGGTTAATTGAGTTCGTCCTTTTTGCTAGCCGGCTTTGGACTCTCTCATTCTACCAAGAGGTTATTTTTTTGTTCAAACCTCATTTTCATTCATTACAGGAATGCTGCCCCTTTAGTCGAAAAAGGAAAAGCAATCGTTTGATGAATTGCTTCTTAGTCTAGTTTCAACTTAATTTCCTCAGTATGATTATTCCATTCTACAATTACGTCTATATCCGATTCTTTAATCACTTTAGCATTGCTTGGATTCGCTTCCTGTGAATTTTCAAGAATCCCGTTCTTATCTAAGGATGCACCGGTCCCACCAAAGCCACCTGCGTTTGTATCAACCTTATAGGTTATTTCACCAACAGATTTTACATCCTTCCCCTTGTATTGAAGGGTAAATTCCTGCTCTTCAAAATCGTTTGCTTGAGTAACCTTTAATTTTGCCGACCAATTTTCTGATTCACCAGTAAAAGTGAAAATCTTTGAAGTGCTACAAGCTGATAATATAAATAAAACCAGTACCGATACTATAGAAAAAGTGCGAATACGAGCCATAGAGGTAACTCCCTTCGTAAAACGTTTCTCTTACAAATAATACGCTCTTAAAGGTCTAAAGTTTCACTCTTATTGAATAAACCTGCCCCTTTAGCACAATAAAAAGTGCTGTATCTAATCAGCACTTAAAAGAATTTCTTATATAGCTCACGTCTCAAATGCCCACTTAGATAAGCATATACTCTTGTAGTCTCGCTCTTTTCGTGTCCCATTAAATTCTGTATAACCTCTAATGGTGCTCCATTATTTATAAGTGTTGTGGCATAACTATGTCGTAATTGATGTGGATGAATACTCTTTTTAATTCCTGCTCTTTTAGAGATCTGTTTTATGACATATCTCATTTGAGCAATACTCATTCGATGTGGTGCTCGGATCGTGACAAATAACGCCTGTTGTTCATCTGTTCGTTGTTCTAAGTACCTCTTTAACCAAATACTACACCGAGTATTAAAATACACTTCTCTTTCTTTTTTCCCTTTTCCGAATACAATGACAGACTGCTCAGAAAAGTTGATTGAATTTCTATCTAAGTTTACAACTTCCCCTATTCGACAACCAGTTGAATACATAAACTCAAATAATGCTTTCTCTAAAGTAGAATCACTAGCTTCACGCAATAACTCGATTTCTTCCTCTGTTAAAAACTTAGGAATTCTACTTTCAGGCTTTGGTTCTTTAATTGTAGACACTGGATTTGTAGAGACATACTTCTCCTCTTGAGCCCATTTAAACAATGATTTTATAAATCTAATTCGATGGCAAAGACTAGATGCCTTCAAATCAGCAGCTACTTCTCCAAGATATAGTTTAATAGATTCAGTCGTAATATCATTGATCTGCATATCGCCAAGATATCTAATCAATAAAGATAACTGAACACTATACACCTTCAATGTTTGAGTAGAATAACCCTGAATTTGTTTATCTGCTTTATATAGATTCCAGGCTTCGGATACAAGCATTTTGAACAACTCCCCGATCGTTCTTTTACTACAGTATTCACCTCAAAACTATTAAATATACTAGATTTATAGTTTTTATTAAGTTATTTCCCCCTTTAGCTTAAGTGTATTTATTCACATATTTTTTGGTTTTCAATTTCATCTATTAGAGTAATGCTGTTCCTTTTTTGTAGAGAAGAAAGAGCGTCCTCTATTCGAAAGAATCGCCCTGTTAATTTATTTAATAATATTCAACTTTGTTTTTGTTTAATTTCTCTACCACTAACGGTAGCTCTGCTAAATCATTAACAATAAAATCTGCTTCAACATTGTCCCATTGATAATCTTCTTTCCATATCCCTTTCATCCCAACAAGTTGTGAAGCCTTTACATCATTTTCAGGATGATCTCCAACAAAGATGCTTTGATTAGGAGTTACATTAAGTTTATCTATTGCCCGTTTAAATATTACTGGGTCAGGTTTTTTTATTCCTTCCCATTCGGAAACTAATATAACATCAAAATACTTCTCAATTCCTAACGCTTTAATATTATCCATTTGAAACTGTCCATACCCATTTGTAATCATACCTAAAAGAAGGTGGCTACTCTTTAATTGTTCCAGTGTTTGAGTTAAATTAGCAAAGGGAACACAGCAATACTTAAACTCATTAATGTAATCTTTCAATAACCATTCCCAATCTATATCTGAAATCATAAATTCTTTAGTCAGCTGTTGATATACTTTATCTTTCCAAACATACCCATGCTTATCGAGTTCAATAAATCTTGTTATGTACTCCTCTTTTGGAATATGCTTTAGCCACTTATTTAGTCGCTCATACTGATTGTCAATGAACTTATTCACTGACTCATCTCGATTGAGCAATGTTCCATCTAAATCAAATAAAACAGCTTTAATCATTTCCCTAACTCCCTTCAAGTAGTTTATATATCCTATTTCTCTATCATCAATGTGAATCACTTCTTCCACAAAACTGCCCCGTTAGTTAGTTTGGTTATATATTAAAAAAGTGCATTAGTCCGTTTGGAATAATACACTAGTCGTTAAGATAATTGTTTTTTTGTATTCTTTATTACAAAGAGTATAGTTAAGATAGGTATTAATATTACTAAAACTATTACAGAACTAAACAAGTACTTATCCGTTTGCTCAGAATCTTCTTCGGTCATATCTCCAAAGGTATACTTTTCTTCCCTATCTGCCTTTATATAAATCCCATTCACATCTTGAATAGCAATAGCTTCCTTTGTGTTAATACCTTCTATAGAATAATATCTTGTGCCTTTCTTAAAAACATTTGAAAAGTTTCCTGGATACTGTTCCATATCTGAATACTTTGTTACCTCTCCAATTTCATTACCAACTTCAGTTACATACTGCTCGCTTACTACATATACATAGCCATTCCAAACAACAAATGGGTGTACCCACTTAGTTGCCACCACTTTTTTGAAAACAAATTAATAAAAAGCATAATAGTTAATATAAATATGGATATTTTCTTTATGATTATTCCCCCTTACTACAATAGACGGATTTTCCTCTAAATGGTTACTTTTTTATTCAACTAACCTGCCCGTTTGTTCAATAAGGATGTTTACGAAGGTCGATTAGTGTTAATAGAAGTTTTGCGAAGATATTAATAAAAACAGAAAACGTCTCAACCCAGTGTTACCAACGGTTTGAGACGTTTTATATTCCATCGACAATTAGCGTTAAAAGGTTACATGCGATCCACTGATGTACAAAAAGCAGAATAGTTATATACAATATAATTTGAAGCTGAGGAAAAAAATGGTTTACCATAGAATAAAAAGGATGGGACATTAATGTTAGATAAGATTAAATCATTACCTGTTAAATTAGCATTTTCGATAGGTTTAACTTTAATACTAGCTAGTGGATTATTGTTATTCTTGTTTTCATCTTTGTTCTCTATTGACACTTGGATAATTATGATTGTTCAAGGTGTTATTTTTGCTGTAGCTATGCTATTTATTTTAAGTGCTGCTGACAAAAGACATTCGTGATCAATAAGAAAGCATTCCTAAGCTAAAAAGGGTAGCATCCATAAAGGTAAATAAGCTTCAAGCTTGTGAAGAATTACAATATTGTGGCTTACTAAAAAAAGCAGAATAGGATTTTAATATGTTTTGGAGGTTAAGTTGATGATTGAAGCGATAAGTAATTTCTTCAGTGCAATCGCAACTGCTTTATTCGGAAAAATAACCAATTAATAATAAAACAAAACCGTTCCTTTATTATAATAAAAAGGAGCGGTTTTTTTGTATTTAGACCAATATAAAAAGAATGAACTAATATTTTCTCCAGTTCCTACTTCTAAGTATTAATCGCTCTCCTTAACTCCACCAGAAAGTAAATTATACTTGATTTTTTTCTTGAAAATTAACTCCTTCCCCACATATACTTTACAATTTAAGTTAATGAGACCACCCAACTTAACCTTCACTACCTGAGTTTGATTGTGTACCCCAATCGTACCTGTTAACGTTTGAGAGAGGGAGAAATAACTGGACAAACCATTTCTTTTTTTCTCTGAAACTAAGTCGCCATTTATGAACAATTGTTCATGATTATAGCGGTTTACTATTTGTATCTCATTATTTTGATAAGTTAAATTCCAAGTTTTCTCGAAGTCTTTCTTTGCACTTTCTATAAATTCTTCCCATGTTTCATAATCCTGCTGTTTAGGTTTCTTATCATCCTTGTTCTTACTTTTCTTAAGTCCACTAACAATCCATTCAATTAAGAAAATAAAGGTAAATAAACTAATTAACATAACATAAAAATTATCAAATATAGTACCTTTTGTAACCTTACCGTAAGAAAAACCGATTATAAAAAATACAATTAAATATAAAATAAATTTATACAATAAATTCACTCTCCCAGCTTAAAACTAAACCATTTAGGTTAATTATACCATTGAATAAATTCCTATTATTACATATTTTTTACAGATATAAATCATATAAAAACCGCTCCGATGTAAAGAAGCGGTAAATACAAGGGTTCCTTTAACTTGCAGTTGATACCTTAATAAAGCTCTTAATTAAATTGATAATAATCCTGGACACTTGAAGCGGTAATTATAATGTTTTCTCTTTCAGTTTCGTTAATAACCATTAATCTAACAGCTAAACTATTAATTAACGACTCTTGACTCACCGATGAAATACTGTTCTTAATACTAATATTTAAGTAAAAACTTGTGTGCCCTTCTTCATTGCTCATTCGAAGTACGGTTACTTCCCCTAGCTTATCTAAGGCTCGGTAATCGGAATTAATGATTTCCCATACTTCACTGTTATCATTGATAGCAACCAATGACAAGTAACTTTGAGGATCAATGAATGCTACATCATCTATGTTAGCTAGAATACCTTTATATTGAGGGACGTAAGGTTCAATCCCCCTCTTATTAGCCTCGTCTTTAAATGCCCATTTCAGGCCCGTACAAGCCGTATTTACGGATATATCCATGAGTAGAGGGTAAACCCCTTCATACTCTAAAACCATCCATCTAGTAAGCTCCTTTAACGAATCACTACTAACCACTTCTTCAATACTGTTGCTTGTAACTGTTCTTAACATATCAGGTAATTGTTGAGCGATCATCCCTTCTGCTTGACGGAAAAAATCATCATCAAAATTCGAATCCCCGTTTAAAACTTCCAGCCCCATAAAATAACCGTTAGTAATTTGAGATTTAACACTAGCAAAGAGCATTTCTTCTACTCTTCCATGGTCGGAATCCTTCACGAATGGCAACAACTTAGATTTATAATATTCAAATACCGTTGCAACCTCTTGATTAAATTCCTGATTGTTTTGATAGTGTGCTTTTAGCTTTTGTTGCATGTATTCGTACAAATTGTTTTCTGCAGTGGTAGACATATCATTGCACCTCTTCTTGTTCAGTAATAGTTTCTTGATTTTCTTGTGTCAGGTCAGAACCTAAAATATAAGGTGGAGCTGGACCATCATCTTCAAATTTCCAAACCCCATTTTCTTTTTTAATAATTGTCATGAAATATTCTTCGCCATTGGTAGTTATAACTTTTCGATAAAAATTCCCTTCTCGTTTCATACGATCAAACGCTACATTGGTTAAAGTATAGGAATCACCAGTTAAGTTCTGTTGCTTAAAGGAATCTTGAATACTTGTAAAGATCGCTATAGCATCTTTCTCACTAGGTAACTCTTCTTTTACCCTTTCACTTCCGTGTTGTACAAGGAAGTTATAGTATGTTTTTAGATCAATTTGTGAAATATAAAAGTTATATAGAATTTGAGAAGTATATTTAGAAAACTCTACAGGGTCCTCATATGTATCCTTTGTTTCTACTTCAACGGAAGACACTTCTTCAAGTACGTCTAAATCATTTTCTTGTATTACTTCATCTAAAGGCTTTTCCATATCTTTGTAGATTTCGTATTTTTCTTCTTCACTTAATTTTTCAGCAGCTTCTTTCTTAGCTTTTTCCGCTTTTACTTGTTCCACCCTTTTGGCTTCTTCATCAAAGCTAGGATTACTACAGGCTACAAGTATCATTGATGCGGATAGCAATGCCGGAATGATAGGGAATTTCATGCTTTCACTCCTTCCATGATTTTTTTCTTTTCCTTTTCTGTTAAAAAATTAATCAATTCCGCGCTATGAATAGCAGGTAGGTCATTAATACATTCAATTATAAAGGTTGGAATATTGGTGATTTTAATCTGGTTAGCTCCTGGAATGACAGGAACATTTAAATGCTTCTCTATGCAATAAGCGAGGGTTTTATTGTGTTCCTTTTCAACGTTTGTAGGAATTGAAATGGTTTCAAGTTTTCGTTCACCAAAAAGGTTGATGCACATAATGATGGATTTTAGTGTAAGAAGATTAGGATCTAATATGAAACTAAAAACTTTTTTATCATCTTTATACCATTGGTATTTAATTGCTTCTAATACCATATGGGTGTGCAGTGTGATTTGTCCCCTCTTTGAGTTAATATCAATAAAATCACTTAAACGCTCATTCTTGATTACTTCTAACAGATACATAGACTTCTTTCTGTCAAAAGGAACTGATAGATTACTATTCGAACCAAAATCAAACTCCCCTTCTCCAATCAGCAAGGCTATTGCCAAGTCGTAAAGGTTTTTTGTCGTCTTCTTTTCTTCCACTTCCACGTCTCCTTTTATACAAAAAAAGAAGTACCAAAGAATACCTACGCACCTCAATTGGTGATAGGTAAATCTTGGGTACTTCCCATTAGTTTATGTTGTTGTGACAATTATACAATAATCGTAAATTTCTATACAAGCATTTTTTACATAGCTTTTCCTTCTAACAGGTGTTTTAAACTATTAGAAACCGTGCTTTCCTCTATCCCTAGTTCCTTAGCAATCATCTGAACGGAGTGACCATTGGTATAAAGGTGGTATGCTAATGATCTCCTAATAGCAACCAGCGTTAATAGTGGCGTACCTTCTGGTAGATAATCGCGAGATATGATTCTGAGATGGTTAAGAATGGACATCACCTGTATAGGTATTCCGATTTCTTCCCCTCGTGGTTTTGTTACGAATACATACTCACTCCCATTAAATAAAGCTTCGTTAAAGTACTCCTGAAAGTAAGATGAGGTTTCTGAATCTAGGGTGATCTCACGATTCTTAATAGCAATTCGTATATTATCACAATTGCCTGACTCAAAAACATCACTCTTCTTAAAGCGGAAGTCCGAGGTTTTAAGTCCCTTAAGGGCAAGTATGTATATTGCCTTTCTAACAACTGGATAACTTGGATCAGAAAGTACATTTTTAAGTAAACCCGTCAATTGCTCATATGTAACATCTAATACCGGATGTTCTTTCGTTACGAAGCGTTTAATCTTCACTGTTGGGTCTATTGGTAAAGGAACCTGTTCACTTTCCCAAAAGTAATTGAACATAGTTTTTAATATAGCTAGTTCTTTATTTACAGTAGAAATGGTTTTATCCTTTTCTAATTGCTCTTCTAAGTAATTTTGTATATCAGAAGCGGAGATTTGAAAAGGCTCTTTACCCATTGGGTATGTCTTCTTAATATAAGAAAAAAACTGTGCTACTACCCGATCATAACTTTTTACTGTTTCCTCACTATATCCTTTATTTTCTATAAATGTGATAAAACCATAAGGCATCTCAAATCCCCTCCCCACTACCATTATACCTAATTATTCGATTGTATGTTCGTAACTGTCAACTATACTAATAACAGGTTGGCATGATGACTGGGAATTATATTAGCAGCCGCTGATTAATAATTTACTTTCATTTCTTAGGAATAATAAAATATCCGTCCCCTGATGTAAGTTCAGCAAGATATGACTCCCCAATATCATAAACTTCAACAGTGGAATTTACATATGAATTGATCATATCCCAAGACCTTTCCAAACTATTTGCCTCAGGTACAAACTTTGTCCTTAGAGTCTTGGTGATTATTCCGAAATTCTTCTCGCGATTTTTAAAAGAATAGTTCCATTTATAACTCCTTTGTGGGAATGGTTCATCATGAAAGACAATATCGAAAATGAACTGTCTTTCCGTTGGTAATACGATGTTAGCATAAAAAACGGAACTTTCTCCGTTACCAACAATTTCACCAGTGATTTCCGATTTCTGGTATCCCACTAAATCAGTATAACCTTTAACTACCTTTCGATAAAAGATTACACCTTTTTTATTTGTATTGAATTTGATGCCTTCTTCTAATTTTCTCCCGCCTGCTTTTAGTTTTTCTATGTACAAGTGATTTCTTTTATATTTGCTTTTTTCACTACTGAAAATTCCCATTACCATTGGATTGCCTCCGAGTAATATTTATTATGTAAAAAATATTCTATCATTAATTACAAAAGTATATAAGAGTTAATAAGACAACCATAACTACCAATAAAGAAAACTTAAATAAATGAATTTTTTCAAGTTCTTTTCTTGATTATTTATTATTCTATTTTTAAAATCACCTTAACTACCTTACTATTTAATCATTAATATATTTAGAGTACAGATATACCCTAAAAATTATTGACTATAAAAGCAATTAAAAACGGTTTGTAAGATGGATTTAGACCTAGAGACTAGGATATCTCCCTTTTAAATATAACTAATTCTAACTAAATTCAACTAAAAAAGCCCCATCCATTGGACAGAGCTTTGTGTTTAATTAAATATTAGTTAAGTATGGTGATAACGATCGCTAGTAGTAGAGCAGCACCAGAAGCTACAACTACAGCATTATCTATTCTTTTCATAGTCTTTTCTTTGAAATAAAGGAACATTTGCTCCACCCCGATCACTCTTTATTTTAATCTAGTATAAAACAAGTGTTCGGAATAATCAATCTTTTTCAACTGTCGCTAAGAATTTATTGTTTGGTACCTAGTATCTCTTCTATTCGTCTTGTAACAAATTCACTTCTGTTGCCTGTGATTCTTTTCATAAGTCCTTGTTTTTCCCATTCAGCCTCAGCTTGTTGACGAGCTCGTAAATTCTCAGCTAAATGATTTATCTGTTTCTCACTCTCTAGAATACGAGAAAGCTCAGTTTCATCTTGTTCCACTTTTTCGCTGAATTTTTGTGCTGCCTCTTCTGTTTTATCAATTCTTTCCTTTAATTTTTCGTTTTCTTTCGTTAAATTCTCGATTAGTAATTGTTGCTCTTCCAGTTGGCTTGCAAGAGAGCTTTCCCCTTCTAATAATCGGTTTTCAGAATTCAACAAAGATTGTAGGGCCTTTTTTAACTGAGGTCGATCATCTTCCCCCTTTTCAACTAGTAAGTTAAGGAGCATTTCATTCATAACCTCTAATTTTTGTAATCGTTCTTCTAAATCGTTATCAAAATCAGTAGATGGCAAATTAGAATCATTACTTGTTTGATTAACGACATTTTTAGGGTTTCCTGTAATCCCTACTTCTGCTTTCAACCCATTAAGACGAAATTCATCTTTTAATAGTAGAACCATTTTTAGTTTTAATAGCGATAAGTAATTAAGACGCACATATTTATTTGATGGTGCATCACCAGGGATAATATATTCCTTTAGATTCTCAATGTAATAATTTAAAGAACTTGGTGGTATTTTCTTATCTCCCCCAATAACTTTCCCAGCTTCCGAAACTGAATACCATCTATGTAGATCCTTGCCCAATTCATTTAGGAAATCTTCTCTCATTAATTCCCTTCGTAACGGTTCTCTCTCAACAATCAGCTGGTATAAACTATCGAACTCTAATTCACTTTGAACCTTAAGGATAAAATCCGATTCATTAGCAATTATCTTCATTTCATTACTCATAATTCCACCCTCCAATCTGTACGAAGTTGCACGAAACGAATCCAAATGAATTTTTTCGTTAAATTCTATAAACCGTTCACAACTTTCGTAAAAAATAATAGCAAAAATTGCGGATATTTGCACTAACTAACTAAAACCAACTAAAATATTTATAGAACGAAGTTTCACGAAATGTAACTTAGTTAAAAATAAAGTTTATTCAAGATTATCGAAAACGAACGAAAATGTATTTAGTTACACTTAGTTTATCATTCCAAAATAAACGAATTTTTTCGTAACCTCTGAATAACCTTGCGAAATTCAACGAATTTTTTCGTTTCATCCAAAAAGCTTGCTAATTCCAACGAATTTATTGGTTATACAAAAAACACACCATTGAAAATCAACCAAATAATTAGTAGATTTATTATCGCTCTTTAGAATCATTAGGACAGAATAAATTTCAAAATGTGAATTGAAAAATAGATAACTTTAATCCTGGGAATTGTGTGAAGACGTCAACTTTGTCTCAATATTATGAACCTTAATTGTGGTCCTTAATTATGTACCATAAAGGAAAGGGAGAATAAAAGCCTTGATGTATCAACGTTTTTATGTGTACCGCAATTGAGGTACACATTTTTTCGGACCACATTAGAGTTGTAGTTAAGTACTTTGTTAATTTGGACTAACAATGTGTAGGAGGATATGCCGTGCGTGGAAAGATAAGAGAAGGGATGCTACGTAGCAAACAGATAAGTTATTAACCAAGAAATACTAATATTAACGAAAATAAACTAACTTAAACTAAAAAGAGTTAGCCAAATTTGGTTAACTCTAGTTTTATTAATGGTGGTATCTGTTACTTTTTCACAAATTACAACGACTTAAACTCTGCAGCGATTATAAATACACTTCTTTTAAATCCACCGAATTCCGTATCAGCAGTAATATATTGGCCGTTTTTTAACGGAATCTTTAAACTGTTATTAATACCAAAATCTTCGTTAATGGAAACTTCAAATTTTAATGATTCTATCCCAGAATGTAATCTAGAGTCTGCAATTTGTTTCCATTGTTGATCATGATCATACCAAGTTAAATCATCAGGTATAAAAGGTTCACGAGTAGGGGAGTAGGTACTATTCCAACTTTTTCTTGAACTATTGTTCGTATTCCTACTAGTATTTCCTTCGGCCATATTATTGTATGACACATTGGCGCGCTGTTTATATTCTTCATCTGTAACATTGGTTACCTCAATCTTTGTTGCACCTAATGAGCGGAGAAAGTACTCAGCTTCGTATATCTTATGGTTGATCATTTCTTCATGAAAATGATTTATATCGTAATATCTTCTAGTATCTATTGGATTACAAACATACACCTTGCCGATTTGTGGAAATCCATCACCAGGGAAGAGTGCTGAGTGTGTTTGCCTAATTTCAATTTCCAACGCTATATCTTTAATGTTTTTCTTATCGAATAGACTTTTTACCTTTAAAGCGGTATTCATAAGCTTATATGCTGTATTATTTTCTAGTGTGCGCCTTGCTGCTAAGATACTAGCTTCTAATTCTTTACTTATTCTTTCATGATCTGGTATGTTTTTAATGATTTTAATAATCTTACGCTTCTCGAAGTTATAATCTAGTAAATCTTTTAATTCCATGTTCTCCTCCAAATTATTTAATTAAGAACAGTATATAATAAATTTTTACTATTTTTACTTAGTATCGTTAAATTTATAGTCAGCTTTTATTACAATACTGCTTTAACTAATTTCATCTATGGATTCTATTCATTTATAATAAAAAGTAAAATAAATGGTTGTCATTTTGGAAAACAATATGACACATGAGGTGCTCCTTGTGGTATTTGTTAAAAAACACGGTTTAAGTAAAACTAAAGAATATAAAGTTTGGAAAACGATGAGGCTTAAATGTTATGGTAGCAATCTAGAAAACCGGTATAAAGGTCTAAATTTATGGATTTGTGATGAATGGAGAGAAGACCCTGAAGCTTTTGTGAGTTGGGCCAAGCAAAATGGATACCAGAAGGGATTAGAATTAGTTAGAAAAGATAAGAATGATGGGTTTTATCCCGAAAATTGTGTTTTTCTCGAAAAGAAAGAAACATGTAAAACACATGGTATGAGATGGTCCAGACTATATAACATATGGACCCAGATGCATCAAAGATGTACCAATCCAAACCTTGAACACTTTGATAGATATGGTGGGAGAGGAATCACTGTTTGTGATGAATGGAGTAAGTTTGAAGCCTTTAAAGAATGGTCAATGAGTAATGGATATAAGGATGATTTATCGATAGATAGAATAGATGTTAATGGTAATTACGAGCCGATAAATTGCAGATGGAGTACGGAAACTGAACAACAAAGAAACAAAAGAACAAATCGTTTTATAAAAATCAATGGCGAATCGAAGACCGTTGCAGAATGGGCTGAGATTAGTGGTATGCCCTATAAAAGGCTACAAAGGCGAATTGATACCGGTTGTGAAGAAGAAAACTTGTTATCGCCAATTGGATACCAACACCAGGAAAATCTTCTTGAAATAGAAGGGGTTAGAAAGACTATAAATGCGTGGGCTAAAGAAGCTGGATTACCTTTCTCAACCATTAAAAGAAGATATGATAAAGGTATAAGAGGGATGGATTTACTAAAGAAAGGAAGAGTACAAAAAATAGACGAGTATCAACTAACTTTAGATTTTCTTGATTAAAAATCGGTTTATAAACAATATAGTCTTAAAATAAGAGAGGTACACCACAACAAAATGTGATGTACCTCTGTTTTTAGATATTAAAAATCTAAGTCTAAATCATTTAAGTCTGCTGGTTTCACTTTTTTCTTTTCATTAGTATCAGAATCCCCGAAATCTAGATCATCTAAAGTTACTTTCTTTCTAGCTTTTAGGCTTGAACCTGAACTAAAGAAATCGTCAAACTCGTCTAAACCTAGGCTTGAAGCAGCTTGCTTCTTAGCTTCTTCCTGTTCTTTTTCAATTTGTTCCCATTGAGCTAATTCTTCTCTTAATTGTTGAATTCTCGTTGACGGAGTAGGATATACAGCAAGTCCATATAGAGTTAAGTTTTCTAACTTAGAGTTCTTTGCGATTGCATGGTTAACCTTTGTTGTAAGTAAATCCGACGTATAACGATACACATCATCAGCAATTTTAGGAGAAATATTTTTTGTAGATGGATATAATACCGCCACAGCTCCTGCTAATGCGTGTTTAGCATTGTATGAAGCTAATACTTCATTGTTCTTGAACAACTCATTTATAACCGATTCAATGTTATCATCACTGTTTAAATCTTTGTTTTTAGAGATAGACAACCAACCAGCAGTAGAAAGAGTTGTAAGTAATTCTGTTTTATCATAAACAGAGCGACCTTCTAATAATGGGAGAGAAGAAACTTCTGCTAAGGCACTTGCGATTACCATGTTGCTGTACGATTTCGCATCAATTTCAGTACCACCATAAGTTTTTAAAGGATTGTTAGCGTAGTAATCCTTCATCTTTTCGTTATCGATTACGATAGCCGTACCCATTTTGTTATCGTTCATGAATTGTTGGATGACGCTAATACCTGCTAGAGCATTCTTTCTAAATGCTGAACCTTTTTCATCTGAAGATGGAAGTGAGCAAATAACACCTAATGGTATCTTTCCACCTGGGAGGGCTCTATGGCTTCTTACTTGTGAAAGTAAACTTAACGCTACTTTTAGTGCTCCGTTACCCGTACCACCACCTAAACTAACTGTTACCCATACGAATTCCGCATCTTGAACAGCATCATCTAGGGCAACCTTCTTGTAAAGATCAACATTTTCCTTAGCAATTTCAAATCCTAATTGAGCATTCTTATCTGTTCCTTCCAATTCTGGGAAGTCTTTGCTTGATGTAACAATACGTCGTTCTTCTGGAATTAAGTTCTTATGTTCTTCCATGTCAGACTTTGAAGAGTTTAATAGAAAGGTTGGAAAACCAAAGCGTGATAATTCAGCAGCAATTCTACCGCCACCTTGTCCAAGACCAACGATTGCTTGAGATGGGAAACGACTAATTTCTGATTTTACTTCCTCAGATAATAAGTGAGGTGAAAGTAAAGCTTTAATTGCACCTAGTTTTTCGTTTTCTGTAAATGCTTTGATCATTTTATTGACTCCTTTTTATCTTGTTTTAGGATTTCAAGTAATTGTAAACCGCGTACAGTTACGTAGTATGGAGTTGCTGTACCATCTTCTCTTTTTTCTATAAAACCTTGAACTTCTAAAGTAAGAAAAGCTGCATCATAACGCTTCCTCATATTATGAAAGTTTTCCATTCTAGTTTTCACTAATCCACGGTGTTCTTTATTATGATTTAATACTTCTCGGAATACGTTTAATGTAAAGTTGTCTAATTTCTTTCTTAGAAACCTAATAACGTCCTCGTCATATAGGAGTTGATCTAAGTCTTTGTATTTGACGTTTTCCAATACTTCCTTGTCCAAATTAGCACCACCTTATGTACCCTAAAGATTCACTATTGTGTTCCTTAAAGGTAATTATAGCAATAAATGGCTATAAATCAACTAATTCATGAAAATATTACTAATTTAATTTATATCATTCTATTCTTGTGTTATATTGTGTTCCTCAATTGAGGTACACAATGAATTTACTATAAAACTATCTTATTTTCCCTAAAGTTCACCTTTTGAATGTCTCATAAGGGTAAAAATCTAACAAAACGAATTGGTGCCCCATGCAACTGAATCAGATCATAATTATCTAAAATATACTTAATCGAGTTTCGTTGGATATACTTAGTTCAATTTGAAAAGGCTTAGTAATGTTACCTCTCACCAACCAAAACTCAACATGATTAAGTGGAAAAGTGGAAAAGTGACCGGAATCTAGGAGCATTTTTTAGTGTGGTGGGGGAGGTGAGAAGGGGGAAAGTATTAAATAATTACCTGAAATTTTAAATCAGTCAGCCTTTGTTTTATACAAAAAATCATGCATATTTTTGTCGTGAAAAAGACTAAATAAAAACCATATTTATTTGTTCATTTTAGGAGCCCCATTTGTGTAGTTCCATTTGTGTGAAAATCGCACAAATGAGAGCTCACAAATGACTTGTGTAGTTTAAACCTTTGCTATCAAGGGGTTAACTAGATTTTAGAACGCTGAGTTTCACTCGTGTAACGATGTCCAATTTTACTGTTTTGGAGGGTGAAAATGTTCCATTTCTGGACATTGTTTTTCGTACCCTAAATTAATTCCCCTTACCATTTCCCTCACCTATATTTTCTTGAAATGTACACTAATAAATCGCTCATATATCGTATATTTATTCATAATGTTTTGGTTGAATGAACACTCCTGAAATGATATACTCTGAAAGAAAATGATACTTAAAGGGAGGCCCCCTGTGATGATGAAGCTACTTCTTATTGTGGCTTTGTTTGAGCAGGGGGCTTTTTGTGTTTAAAGGAGGGTAATGTTTGGAAGATAAAAAAAGAATCTATCTCTTTAATGGACAAAGAGTATGGATTACTAATAAGGACCTCAACCTTCTATTGTTAATTTGGAAGCATAGGGTTTTGAGTTTAGGTCAAGTCCAGTTTTACCTTCGTAGTAGATATCAAGATAGTCAAAATTCTATTTATCAGAAATTGATTAAATGGAATCACATGAAAATAGTTACTACTGAAGGTTATACCGAGGGCAAGAATCTTCCGTACAAGTGTGTTCGAATTGCTAAAAATGGAATGGAGATTTTGAAAAAGGAAGGAGTCAAACTCGATAGCGATTATAATTATAAAACCTTGAAGATTCCTAAACATGCTACAGCTGACCATTTCTTTGGTACACGGGAAGTAATCGTCAGGTTTAATTTACTTGCTGCCGAACATGATTTTCATAAGTTTGTATCCGTTCATCCAATTGAATTACCGTATAACGATATAAACGAAGTGAAGACATTTGAGCAACATGTAACACCTGGGGCAAAGTTAACTCCAATGGTTACACCTGATTGGATACTCATTAGTGACCATGCAATTCTGAATATCGAGTCTGATACGGGTTCCGAGTATTCGGATGTGATCGTGGAGAAAGTTAAAAAATACGTGGATTATGTAACACAAGGATTACATAGTAAAGACCATCATGTTCTGATTGTTCCACCAGATTCATATGACGATGACATTCTTACTTATGTAAAGCCTCCACCAAAAGATCGAAGCAAACGATTAGGTACGCTTAAAGATTACATTATTAGAGCAAGTGCTCACATCATTCCTAATCTACATTTCCATGTTGTTTCCTCTAGTCGTTCGGGAATAGTCGCTTATAACATTCTGTCAGGACAGTACCGTAATAGAACGGAAGAACTCTCTAAAGTATTAGGTGGTTTCCGTGACAATCCGAATCTATGTGAAGCAGTAGAAGAAATAAACCCTAGTACCATCTATGGCCCAAGCGTAGAGGAAGCTCTATATGCGGATCAGCATTTATTAATCACAGGGAAAGATGGAATCTCTATACTGGTACTCGTCAAGTTAATGGAAGAGGGAAGTGTTAAGTCATTAGATGAATTAGAGTTGTTAAACTATCTAGTGAAAAATGATCGCCTTGAAAAGAAGGTAGATAAAATCCTAGCAGTCTATCTGACAGATAATGAACTTCAACATGATGCGTTAGGTGAAAGATGGGATTTACAACATGTTTTATTTACGTCCATTCAACAACTAAATAAAAACGGAAAGAGCGGAGCAATTTTCTATCGTTCTGTTAAACCGTTAAAGAAAAGTAGGTGTACTCTCTATGAAGGATAAGCTTCTTCCAAAGTTACCGCTTATAACGGTAACAGTTTTAGGAACACTGTCCGTATTTTTAACCATTCGGGCGATGTTCAACTATCTCTTTTTAATGGTAGGACAATTCCTTGGCTCCATTCCTATGTTCATTCTTTTTGGGGACCCAACAGAACCAGGGAGGATTGGGTATTGGTTGTCAGCTGCTATTTTAATTGTCGGCTGGTTAGTAAGTACAAAGTTTAAGAAGTTCAAGACTCCAAAGTGGAGAATCGCATGGTTCCTTAACATGGCATTGGGAATGTTGTTTTATTTTCTATGGATGGTCTCCGCTCCTGTATATAACTCACTATTACCGTATCTAGGGAATAGAATTACCAATATGGACGTGAGTAACATTTGGTTAGCGGTAGCAGTAGGAGATACACAAACCTTGCTACTAACTGTCATGTTTATACCTACAGTTGTTACACTCGTAAGTATGATGTGGTTAGCAGGTCAGTACTCACAGTACTCAAAGGATTTAAACGAAGCCTTTTGGGATTTTGAATTTAAGAATGCTCATTTACAGAAGTTATTTAAACTTGAGAAAAAAGAGCATTGGCCGGATGTGGTTCTAGGACCATCTTCTGATACAAAAGAATTAATTGTACAACCTGGTCGCGACCGAACACTAAATAATATAATCATAGGTTCGATTGGAACAGGTAAAACCGCAGCGCTTGTATTACCTATCATTAATCAAGATTTACATTGGATGACCCGCTTTATCAATGACTATCCAAATCTATATAAACGAGAAGATTATGATAGTGAAGAAGTGAAGGGGATGTACCTTAACGGAATTAGTGTTATCGAGCCCTCTAATGATCTATGTCAAAAAGCGTTTCAATTGGTAAAGGCTCATGGTATCCCAGAAGAGTCAGTATTCTATATTGATCCGACCAATCCAAATACACCTAGTATTAATCCTATGCAGGGTCCTGTTGACAAAGTGGCAGAAGCCTTTGCGATGGTGGTTGAAGGGTTAGCGGAAGATAGTGGTGGTGGTTCGGACTTCTTTAAACAAAGTGAACGAAATCATTTAAAGCATTATATCTATCTATTAAAGCTTCATGATCCAGAGCAAGAAGTAACGTTTGATATGTTATTGAAGATGTATGATAACTCCAACTTAGTAAGAAACATGCACGTGAAATTAAAGAAACGTATCCCTAAACAAATAGATGAAATTCAAGATAGGGATGAACGCAACCATTGGGCCATTGTAAAACAGATTGATGAATGGTTTGACAACAACCTTCTCCCTCGAACAGAAAGGGGAGGAAGCGGTAGTATACCTAAACTGATTGCCGAAGGGGAATATAGAGGTCAGCAAGAATTTTATGATGCAAAAGCGGAATACGTTCAAGGTCTCCGAAACATCTTGAATGACATTGGGGCCAACCCATTGATTCGTAGAGTTCTATTCGGAAAGTCTGATTTTGATTTTGATCGCCACCTTTCTTCCGGAGGAGTGCTCTTAGTCAACACTGCTAAGGGGGAGATGGCAGGTCTATCTAACATTCTAGGAAAGTTAGTATTACTTAGCTTGCAGAATGCTGTTTTCAGAAGGAAGCCAAACACCTCAACGTTTCACCATATAATCTGTGACGAATTTCCCGACTACATTTACGCCCCATTCCGGGAATTCCCAGCACAATCTCGTAAATATAAAACGGTTATTACGGTGGTTGCCCAAACCATTGCCCAGCTGGCTGATAAATATGGAGAAACCTATATGCATACTTTACTAGGAACGCTTCGTCATAAAATGGTATATGGCGATATTCCTGACTTTGATGCTCAATTATTCTCTAAAATCTTTGGGGAAGAGGAGAAGTTTGAAGAGGGGATCCAAGAGCAAGCGGTTAGTCCGCTCCAAGAAAAGCCTATGTTACGTATGGGGAATACTTACTCTAAGAAGAAGGAAGCGATCTTGTCTCCTGACGGTATTATCTTCCAAAAGCCATTCCAATGTGCGGTTAAGATTGTATCTGAGAACAAACCTATGAAAGTAGTACAAATTGATGCTAACTTTGTACCGAAAGATGAATTTCAGGATGCTGTTGTTTCCGTTAATGAAGAGGCCGCTTTGGTTTGGTTAGAGAATCGTAAAGGTATTGTTGTTCAAGAGGAAAGTGAATTGCTAGAGGAATTCCAGGTACTAGATGAGGAAGAAGAAATTGAAAAAGGTGAAGAAAAAGAACCGTTACTGGTCTTCCCAGTCAAAGAGCAACCTGTTGATTTCCATTCTATGTATGAGAGCAAAGAATCTCATATAGTAGTAGAAGACGAAAAACCATCTAGTCGAGTGATTGTTCCAGAAACTGCAACAATTAATGATACTTCTACCCCTTCTGTAGAGAGTAAACCTGTTACCATAGAGGAAGAAACCATAAAGGTAACGGAGGAAGATAAGCCTTCTGAAGTTAAAATAGAAGGTAAAAAACCAAAGATCTCTAATTTAGAAAGAAGAAGAGCGGAGGTATCTGCCCTCGGTAAGCAACAAAAACAACTAGAAGACGAACTATTAAACTCATTAAAGGATATTCAACCGATTGAAGAGGAAGAGGTTGAGACAGAAAAAGAGGAAAAAGAGATCATTCAAGAAGTTAAGAAAGAAGTTGCTGCTTCGGTGGAGCCTGTTAAAGATGAAAAGGGCGGTCCTATCAGATTTACATTTAAAGACTAGAAAGGGTGAACTACTGGTGAAAATCCAACCACGAAAAGGGGTAAATACGAAAAAAATTAAAGTAAAACTTTATCTAGCTGGCAACCAATTTGCCGCAACAGCAAAAGATGATTACTTCTTTGTAGATAAATGCTACGCTGATACACCTGAGTTGGCTAAAGAAATAGCATTAGAAAAATTATTTAATTTATATAATATGGAGATTCGTAGTATTATTTAAGGCTCGTCTATAAGACGGGCTTTTTTATTCTCAATACTTTCCAATTTAGTAGTACAATAGAGGTATCAGAAATAGAAAGCATAATAAATAAAAGGGGAAATAGGTGTAAGGATGATATTTCAAAACGCATTCACTGAATTGGACAGTTATTTGAAACAAAACTTAAATACAGTTACTTGTGATGAATTATTTAAACTGAAGAAGGATTTCTATGGAATGTTTGATTCTTTAAGTAATAATACCGCTAATCTTACAGGGTTTACTGAATTAATTATATTTAGGTATTTGTATCATGCGTTTAATATGACAGGAGAGGTAATTAATAGAACTGTGCATAACGGGGATACGAGTATCTCTATAGGGAAAAGATTTAATGGGAAAAACGGTAAGTATCAAGAACCAGATATTGTTGTAGAGCAGGATGGGAGAATTGAGTATTTATTTTCAATAAAAAATATACTAAGTACCGTAGCGCCAACGGAAAACGAAAAGCGAAGCAAATTGGTTCAGCAATTAATAAAAACAAACGGAGTGTGTACAGTTGCTATTCAGGATATTTTTAGAATAGATAATATCCGTCACGATAAGCATGAAGACTTTAAATCTATTACAGTGGTTTTTTCTGAGATTGCACCAAGACATCAACGAGCGGTAGAACTCATTCGTGGACAATTTGAATGGCATCGTTTTCTGGTATTAGAGAATAACCACAAACCTTTTGTTAAAGAGTTAGAAGATATTTTGAATCTGAAAATTTAAAGATAGAAGGGACGAAAGAAGGTGATAGTGTGGAATGGAAAACATTACGTGAAGAAGACCTCAACAAAACTGAAAAAGAACTATTCCAAATGATTTACTCTCAAGAAGATTTTGACCTAATATTTAAACGAAGAAAAAGAAGAAAAAATAAAAATTCTATCGTTCATGATTTGAAGCTATATATAGAGGAACTAAAAATGTTGTATAAACAAAAAGCGGGATGTGATTACACTAAAGACCATTTTAAGAAGTACTTTGTTGACCATGATACAACAAAAAAAGCTAGTTACAAATCCTCTCCAACTAAGGGGGCTATGTTAATCGAACGGGGAAGAGGTCGAAATGCTGACCTCTCAGAAAATCGAACTATTAATAATTCAGATAGACGAAACAAGATTTAACATAACATAACTATCAAAGGTTAAAATACCCGCTAGAATCCTTCTAGCGGGATGTTTTGTATTTAACGGTAAGAACCAGACATGTGATCTTGTGCCATTCTAATTAACCTTTTAGTAATCTCTCCACCAACTGAGCCATTTGCTCGGCTAGTTGTATCTCCACCCAATTGCACACCAAATTCATTTGCTATTTCGTACTTCATCTGTTCTAGAACTTGTTCGGCCCCAGGTACTAGTAAATTATTGTTATTATTGCTTCTTGCCATGATGTAACATCTCCTATTATGTGATGGTAGCACACTAATAGTATGGAAATTAAAGATTAAATTATTCGTATCGTTTACATGGTAAGTTATGGGATAATTAGTTGAAAACCAATTACAATCAATCAGAATTACATAGAGGAAGTAGGAGGAATAGATTGTTTATAACAGGAAATTCAACATTAGATCTCTTAATATTTATATTAATTATTTATTGTTTAATGATATTAGGATGGGTCACTTATAGCTCACATAAGAGAGAACAACATATGAAGCAATTAGAAGAAAAAATGACTAAGGCAGGAATTCGTGAGATTGACGTAATGACTGGTGAAGAATTTGAAGACTATTTAGCAGTACTATTTAAACGCTATGGTTATCAAGTAGAAATGACCCCTGGATCAAATGATTTTGGAGCTGACCTTATTTTAGAGGGAAGTGAACGGATTGTTGTCCAAGCCAAGAGATATAGAAGGACTGTAGGGATTAAAGCTGTTCAAGAGATTCATTCAGCCAAGTTATATTATCATGCGCAGGAAGCATGGGTGATAACCAACAATTATTTCTCCGCTAATGCAATAGAATTAGCAGTGTCTACTGGTATTAGGTTAATAGACCGTGAAGAATTACTTGATATGATTCTAACTTTATCAAAATCTGAATCTGCTGAAACCAGAACATCCAGATACGCTAGGAAAGGGTGATTATCTTGCATCGGTCCATTGAAAATAGAGCGAAATCTATATTAAATACCCTCTATAATTACTTAGAGTATGATTTTACTTCAGGGATCTATCCAGATGATGAACGAGAAGATGAAGCAATCATAGTGATTTCTCCAGAAAATGTATTTACATATAATACAGAGGATGTATATATATTTGTTTCTAAAGAGTACTTACGTTTCTATGTACAGGGATTTATTTCCTTTGGAGATGAAATTGATTACGAGTTTCTAAATCAACTGAATATATGTTCAGACCACATTAAGCTGCTAGTTAATGAAGATGGTAATGTAAGTGCAGATAAATATATCTATACAGGAGAGTTTTTAATTGAAATGGCCCCCATGCTCCTTATTATAAACTTTAAAAACTTTGTAAAAGAAATAGATAACCATCTTGAGCAGTTTTCAGACGCAAAAAAAGTTTTGGGGTTAGAGGAGCATTATCAAAATGAACTAGATAAATATACGGTACCCATTTCAACAGCAGCTGAACTACTAGGAGTAAGTAAAACGACCGCTACCAATTGGGTAAACAGGGGTTTTATCGAGGCAAGAAAGATAAGAGGCAGATGGATGATCCATCCTGTATCATTGGAGAAATTTAAGAATCAATGGGATAAAGAACATGATAAAACAGAATAAATCGATACAAATAAAGATTAGATTGAACGTTTCTCAGTAAAAGTGGATCTTACCAATAGGACTTGCCTGAAATAAGTTCTTTGCTGAAGGTAGAGATGTAAATATGAGAATGCTAGAGCTATAAATTATAAAAGCAAATATTTTACCTATAAAAATACATATTGAATTATTTGTAAGGGTGTTATACACTCTAGGTAAGAATTAATGTACGAATAAATGAATACCTAATGGGAAGACCCCAAAAAACGGAGTAGTCACTTTTTTGACTCCTCTGGTTTTTGGGGTCTTTTTGCGTTGTTATTCATTTGTTCAATCAGTTTATTGAATAACAGGAGGAAATACAAATGGCTGAATTTACAATAAAATCGTGGTCAAACGACGCACAACTAGATGACCTAGCAAGATTTAAGAGAGATAGGGAGATTGTTCGTGGAGTCGTGACATCAATCTCTATCATTAAAGATAAGGAAATTGCGTTTTTACTACTTGAAAATGGAGTAACTGCATACTGTCCAGCAGAAGAGTTCTCCGCTCACGAATTCCGTTCATTAAATGGATTCGCAGGTACCATGCAAGAGTTTATTGTTACGAACTTAGACCTGGACCAAGAGGTCGCTATCGTAAGCATTAAGCAAGCGGATGAAATGAAGAAGGCAAAATTTTTAAGCCAACTAGAAGTCTTAGAACAATCAGAACTCCTTCACACATTTGAGTTTGACGGTGTAGTAACAGGTATGAACCTAGCAAATAGAAACATCTTTGTTCGTATCAATGGGGTAGACGCTGTTATGTATGCAAATGATTACAGTTGGGATCGTAGCCGCCGAGTCGAAGAACAAGTTCAACGCGGTGAAAAAATCAAAGTAAAAGTAATCCGCTTTAACAAAGAAAATAATCTGATTCGTGTATCTCGTAGACACACACTAGAAGATCCATTCGTAAAATTAGAAGCTCTACAAAATCATAGTGCTGTAGCTGGTCGAGTAACAGGTGTTGACCCTGTACATGGTATATTCATTCAACTAGATGTTGGCCTTGAGGTAAAAGGAGTAAAGCCTAACCAATTAGAAGAGCCAATTGTAGGGGATATCGTTTCTTGTCGTGTACGAAGCATTGATAAAGAGAAGCGTCAAGCAAAGGTAGTTATTACTGGTTATCCAAGGGGCAAGAAGAAGCGCAAAGATGTTGGAGCATTCTTGTTTGAATAATGGATACAGTAGCACAAGACCTGGTTCCATTTGACGAGACACTAGAAACCTATATGTACACCTCTAAAAAAGGTGACATACCACTTTGGGACCACCCCTTCCTAAAAGGTAGCAAGGTCCTACCGAAGAATTATCATCCCATTACCAATCTGGAACGTGCGGTTGAGCATTTTTCCAGAGGGTTGATAGATGAGAAAGACTTTATCATATTAAAAGTACTAGGTGACGCGATTTGCGCAAATGAAAATCAACTAAGACGGTACCTAGAACCTAAAATGAGTCCTTCTCAAACTTCTTTACGGTTAGACCGATTGAGACGAAATGGTTTCGTGGAACGTTGGAAGGTTCGAATTAGAGAGCAAGAAGACACCGTGAAGCCTCCCGCTCCTTATACATTAGGAATGGCTGGCTTCAAACTTATGAAACACTATTATAATTCCGAATTCTTTATGGATGCGAACCGTTGGGATTCTCTTGGTATAGGGGGAATTAAACGTTATGTGTCAGTAAATGAGTTGCGGTGTACGATGGTAGAGATGAAAATCTTAAAGCAGTGGAAATGGAATCCGTTCATAGGAAATCATAATAAAAATCACCGTCCATTAGGAGTCGCTAACGTCGATACCCCTTATGGATCAGTGAACTTTTTGATTGACCGAGTACAATCTTCACAAAACTTTATTGGTTATTTTAGAGAACGTCTCTACAATTGGAGAAAGTTATACGAGCGCTATGGGGAGCTGCCAATTTCCGAGTTTCCTAATCATCCGAGTTATGTCATTATTTTTGCTTCGACGCTTTCTGTAGCCAACCAACTCCAAAAAGAACTGATGCTTGATACTTACCCGTTTAATATATGGGTTTGTGTAGAGGAGGACTTATTGGAGACTGGCTTCAACACTTCCTTCTATTTCCCTACAAGTGAAAAACTGAAGCAAATGCAGTTAGAATTTTAAGGGAGTGACAGAATGGCGAAGATGGTCAAGACTGATACTCAGCAATTAGTAGGAGATTTATTCTTACACGATTTAACTACCTATCAACATTCCCTAAGAGTAGGCGATGAATTATTTCGCTTTGCATCATATTTACATCTTGAGGACGTAGAAACTATTTACGTCCTTGGGATATTACATGATATCGGGAAATTAGGAATTCCTCATGCACTACTCTGTGGTTTTTATTATAAAATGTCATTGTTTAAAAATAATTTGTCACTTGATTTTTTATATATGTCATAGATACAGAAGTGTGGTTCCTGGTACTAAAGGGATTTCTGTATTCTTATTAAACAATTATTATAATAACTTTTATTTATTCCCAATAGTTAATAAATCTGAGGATGGAAAATAAGTTTATTATATTTTGTAATAAAATTAGAGTTTATGAAAAACTTAACTTAAGTAAATGTGATGACCTTGGTAGGGTAATTACTGCATTTTTATAATGTCTAGCTTTCAGAAATTTTAATTGTACAGTAGAAAATACTATAATAACGAATTAGATTTATGTTATACGCTTTTGATAGCAATAAATAAGTTGAAACCCCTAAACTTATTATCCCTCCTAGTGAGGATGAGGAATTATGTATATTAATTATTTTATTACTTTTGATAAAGCTTTTAGATGGTCAAGAATTTGACCTGAGAGTTCCTGTTATAGATAAATTTTCTTATGGCCAATAAAGATAATATATCTGCACAAGGATGGAGAGCTGACCTTTTATTGTCAGCTTAAAAAGGTCTTTTTCAAATGGAACTAGAACTAGAAAAATACCACTCATAAAATTATTTTTAATAATGAAGGTTAATATATATACCATGATTTATAGTTAAAGAATGGGAAAAATACACTTTGGTTGGTCAACCAAAGAATGCATAAAGTTACAGAAGCCAGTCGTTCCATATATCATTAGTAAAATAAGTAGTAAACTTGAGTGAAATAGTAATATTTATCTGTTACTTTATATTAGTTCTGCAGCGGTATCAAAAGGTATTGATACCCACATGAACTGTAACCAACCTATTATAATGAAGGCATAACAAATTTTTATACCTTACTTGTATAGACGAATGTATTTTTATATAAACTTTTGTGTAAGTGTCCCTTTGTTCTTTACTACTTTTACTTCTGCCCAAGCACCGTTTATTAAGGTCATCTGAGGAGGTAAGTGTCCGCAATCAATATCGTAAATGATAGGTAAGCCCAACTCTTCATATATTTCAGCATATACATCCTTTATAGTGTAATCATTTTTTGCTATATCAACGGATGTTCTACCAAACAATATTCCGCTACAATTTTTGAACCACCCAGCTAGTTTCATTTGTACTATACTTCTCTTCAATTCTACAGGACTTAAACTACAATTTTCGAAATACCATAAAATAGGCTCAGAATTTATAAATTCCCTTTGAAATTTATCGATATTACCATATTCTGTACCAATTAAATGTCTAATTACATCTATACAACCCCCTAGTAATCTCCCTGATACCTCGGTGTTCCTTCCAAGAATTTTCCAACTTGTTTTCTCAGAAAAATTAAAAACATATAAAGTAGGATTGTTGAAGTCCCATTCGCTTTGAAACTCCTCTGAAGAATATTGTGTCACTTCATCGTACATTGCTGTCGATAAAACTTTTGTCCACATCTCCGTGGTAACATCCATTTTACTTCCTCTCATATCAATAAAGTTAGTTCCGTGGGCTGTTGCAATACCTGTTTTTAAAGTTATAGCTAATAACAATAAGCTAATATCAGAGTAACCCATAATCCACTTTGTTTTTAAGCTTTCATAATTAATGTATTCTAAGATTTCAATAGCTAAATCACCACCCCATGGAGGAATTACTATAGAGATATCATCGTTATTAAATAAATTCATAAATTCTTCTGCGCGTTTAATTGGAGAATCAGACCTTACTTTATTTTGCTTCCAAATATTCGGTGTTTCAATAACTCTATGCCCTCTATGATTCATAGCTTTTATAGCATCTCTTAATATGCTGTGTAAGTAATGTTTAACACCTGATGAAGGAGATGTAACTCCCACTGTCATAGGAAAATCTAGTAAAGGATATTTAATCAATTTTCTCTCTCCCTGAGTTTAAATTCAAAAAACGATAAAAATTTTGACAATTCGACAATATTACAATATAATCCATATTAGCATTAAAATTACAAATAATGCAATAAAAGTAAAGGTTGGTGTAAAAATGGAGAAAACAATTTTGAAAACTGGGTTAGAGGATTTGAATTTTAATCTTGAAACACATTATTTAGATGCTATTGAAAGTAAATGGTATCAAATGTTGTGTTTGTTACAGGATGAAATTAATCATGCTACTTATTCATTTTTTAGAGGTAAAGGAATTAAGAGTGTATCGTTACCAATAACAACTGGATCAGTAACAAGTCCTATGGGATTAGGAAGCGATTCCTTGCCGGTAAAAATAAATTTAGAAGGTGAAGAAACATATTTATCGGATTCAATGCAATTCCACTTAGAATATGCAATACGATTGTTGAAAAATGGAACCCATTATGTTATGCCATCCTTTAGAGGTGAAAAAGCTGATAAAAGGCATTTATGTCAGTTTTATCATAGTGAAGCTGAAATTCCCGGTAAATTAGATGATGTAATTAGTTTAGTAAATCAGTACATTTTATTTCTATGTAATCATATTATTCAAAATATAAAAGAGGATTTAAGTGATTTTACAGGGGATATCTCACATATTGATAAGTTTATAGAATTAGGTGGAAATATACCGAGAATTACCTTTAATGAGGCTTGCAAATTGTTAGATTATGATAAAAGGTATGTAAGTATTCATCCAGAGGGTTTTAGGACTATTAATTCTGAAGGGGAAAAGAAGTTAATTGAGCATTTTGGAGGGTTTGTATGGTTGACACACCACGACTATAAATCAGTACCATTTTATCAAGATCATGATGAAACTGGTTCACAAGCCTTAAATGCAGATTTGTTATTTGGAATAGGAGAAGTTGTAGGTGCTGGACAAAGACATGTGGATGATCAAGGATTGCTCAATGCAATGAATATGCTTAATGTTAATCCAGAAGAATACCAATGGTATCTGGAGATGAAAAAGAGATATCCAATGATAACCTCTGGTTTTGGCATGGGGATAGAAAGGTTTATTTTGTGGGTTTTAAAACATGATGACATCAGAGATTGCCAATTAATTCCCAGGTTTAATGGTATTACAATAAACCCATAAGGAGTATCAGTATGGAAGTATGGATATTTAATAGAATAGAAAGAAAAATGACTGATTATAAAAATTGGTTAAAAGATAAAGAGATTGTACTAATCAATAGAGAAAAGCATCGTAAAGATTACAGTGACTTTGATAAACAAATCACATTCAAAGATTTTACTTTTCCCTCCTTTCATTTCCTTCAGGAAAGGATAAAGGAGAAACAAATGTGTGGAGAAGATATATATTTAGTATCGACTTCTGAAAGAGATTTATTGCCCTTAAGTGAGCTGAGAACTGAATATAATTTATACGGACAAAAGTTTAAAGAGGCAGAACTTTTCAGAAATAAAGTCGAAATGAAGAAAAAATTAAAATCTATAGTAAAGATACCAGAATTCAAAGAAATAGAAAGTTTTCTGGATATACAAAAGTTTATAGATAAGTATGATTACCCTGTGGTTATAAAACCAATATCTGGTGCGGGCTCTTTAAATACACATATTATCGATTCTAAAGAAAAGTTATATGAAGTGCTAGGGAACGGTCTAGATAAGGACATGATGATAGAAAAATTTATCAATGGTGACATGTACCATGTTGATGGAATCTACCAAAATGGAGAGTTGTTAATAAGTAGACCATCCGTTTATATCAATGGTTGCCTGGCATACCAAGAAAATAAATTTTTGGGATCAGTTATGTTGGATTATGCTCATCCTCTTTTTGACCGTTTAAATGATGAGGCATTAAAAATCTTAGATAAACTTTCTTCTAGTGAACAAGCAATCGTCTATCATTTAGAACTTTTTCATACAAATGAAGACGAAATAGTTTTTTGTGAAATTGCTTCACGAGTTGGTGGAGGAAGAATAAACGATTGTTTTGAAAAAGTAACAGGGGTAAATTTAATTGGAGAATGGGTAAAGAGCCAGTGTAATTTACCTGTAAGAGTTAAAGATGAGAATAATAAACTAGCCGGTTGGATATTAATACCTCCTCCCAAAGCAGGAAGAATAAAAAAGTTAGAAGATATAGGTTATCCTGAAGGGATGTTTTTTAAAGACTATTATTTACATGAAGGTGATTACACAAATAATCCGAAAATTAGTATTGAGTGTGTAGTAGCAATGGCGGTTGAGGGAAATTCAACCAATGAAATAGTTGCAAAACTTGATAAGTGTAATGAGTTGTTTTTATCATCTATTGTTATTGAAGAGGAGATTACAAATGAAGACTAAAAAATACAGTTATGTAGACTTAATTTCTGTTATAGAAGAAGTTAATAGATGCCCAGGAGGAAAAAGAACTATTAATTACATTGTTCAAAATAGTTTTTTAGAACGTGGATCTAGAGTTTTAGAGATAGGATCAAATACAGGATTTACATCAATTGAAATTGCAAAGCTAAAGGATGTAGAGGTTATTGGGATTGATGTAAATGAAAACGCTGTTAAAAAATCAAATGATATTTTATCGAGAGAACCAAAGTTTATACAGGATAGAGTTTCCTTTCAAGTGGCTTCAGCTTTAGAATTACCATTTCCAGATAATTCATTTGATCTAATTATTACAGGTGGTGCTAACTCTTTTATAGATGCTTCTCAAAGGGAGAAGGCATTGAAAGAATATAAAAGAGTATTAAAGCCGTATGGGATGTTATCTATTACTAACTTGTATTATGATTCTGCCCCTACTAAAAAAGTATTAGATGATTTATATAATGTTTTAGGATTTGAAATTAAGCCGTATAAAAAAGGTTATTGGCAGAATTTATTTTTAAACAATTCATTTGAATTATTCGCCTATAAAGAAACAAAACTAATATCCCGTTCTAAAGAGATAATACAGGACTATGTTGATAATATTACTAAAGATAACATCACCCTAAATGAAATGGATCAAAACGAAGCAAATAATATAAAAAGCGAATTCTTAGAAGCAATACAAGTATTTAATGAAAATCATAAATATTTGTCATTTATGTCAATAATATTAAGAAATAATTTTGTTGAAGAGCAACAAGAGCTATTTCTAGAAGAAGGAACTTTAGATTGCTGGAATATTAATGATGAAAATGAAGAGTGGGAAGTAATAGATCATAATGAAATTTAAAGAAAAGATAATTAATATTGATTTTTATGACTTTGATGATTCACTAATTAAAATTGTGGAGCAATATTACAATATTGGAGAATTCATAGCAGTTCAACCAATTATATTGGATGGAGAGTATGCAAGTTTACTAGAAGTTAGGTCTGAAACATCTAAAAAGATGATATTCACGACAACATTTGGAAAGTATTTCTTAAAGCAAATTCCATGGTACTGTGATAGTGATGATGATTTGCAATTTTCTATTAATAACCAATTAAATTTATACAATAAAAATATTCCAATGGCTAAGATAATTCAAAACAATGAAGGAAACTATTATATAAATGTGAATAATAAAAAATTCGTTGTTTTTGAGTACATAAATGGAAGACGATTTACTGGGAAAATAGAAGAAATTAAGAGTGCTGCATTATCATTAGCTAAAATCAACTCGGAGCTTCCTATAGGGAATGATAGAACAGATTATTTTAAGATAATTGAGGACCAAATAGAAATAATAGATTTTGGTGAATATTCAGATTTTAAAACATATTTACTAAAATTTATTAATAATATTAATAATAATTTTTCTATTAATGGGTTTTATAATTTGGAACCTATAACCCTCCATGGTGATTTCAATAAGTGGAATTTAGTATTTGACCCATCCAACAGTGAAGTATTGGGAGTATTGGATTTTGATAATATTGATTGTGGGCCTAGAATTCGTGATTTATCAGAAGCAATTCTTTCATTTGGAGTAATCTGTTATAAAAAAGATAGTACTAACTTCACAGAAAAAGTTTATAGCAAGGAAAACTTCGTATATGCTAAAGAATTTTATAAAGCATATAATTTTCATGCTGATTTATCAGATTTAGAAAGATTCCTTTTGCCTGATTTAATTAAAGTTGTATTTTTAGAATTAGTTACTTTAGGACTAATTAGAAAAGATTTTAGTTTAAATCAGTTGTTGATTAATAATATTAAATTGTTTATTCAGGATGAAATTAATGTTTTAGTTAAGGAGCTCTATAATTGAGTAAAATAAATAAAATTAAAAAAATATATGTTGTAAATAGTGGAAAAGGCGGAGTTGGAAAATCTACAATTGCTTCCAGATTAGCTTTCTTATTAAATAAACAAAAATATAAAGTTGGATTATTAGATCTAGATATCCACGGACCAAGTATTACAAATATTTTTAATATAAGTAATCCCCCTCTTGTAAAAGAGGGGAAGATGTTACCTTATCAAAATAATGGACTGAAAATTGTGTCTATGGGGATGTTTGTGGAAAAAGATAAGGCTTTTATATGGAAGGGGGTTATATTGAAGGGTATTATAAAACAATTATTAAATGATGTAGAGTGGAAGGAACTTGATTTTTTAATAATTGATACACCTCCTGGAACAGGGGATATATTAATAAATTTAATACAAGAAATTAAAATTGATGGGGTTATTATGGTGACAACTCCTCAAGCAATGTCAAAAGCAGATGTAAGAAGAAGTTTAAATATGATTAAACAACTTAACATTCCAATTACATCATTGGTAGAGAATATGTCTAGTTTTACTTGTCCTCACTGTAATGAAAAAATCAGTATTTTTAAACATGATGATAGTAATATCTTATCTGAGTATTCTATAGATAAACACATAGTTTTACCTTTTGAATTAAATTACAATGATAGCATCTTTGAGGACATAGAATGGAATATAGAAAAGGAATTAACCGAAGTAGTGAAAATACTATAACGAAACGTTGGGGGTTTTATGAATTTTAATAAGAAGCAAATTCTCAATATACATGAGAGTCTTGAATACTTGAAGTATGATGATGAAAATGAAATTACCTTTTTTGGTTCAAAATCCCACGATTTATTAGGGCATAATAATTCTATGTCAATGATATATTTTGACGAAAGAATAAAGGATAATTATTACTCAATTTATAACGCGTTTAATAAATATTTTAAAAATTTGAGTATCCATTTTGCTCTAAAATGCAATTATATACCTGCATGTATAGAAACACTTTTAAGTGTTGGGTCTAGTATTGAAGTTATGAGTAGTATTGAATTACAGATAGCACTACAAAGTGGATTTAAGAAAGACAAAATTGTTTGTAATGGATTAGGGAAATCAAAAGAAGAATTATTAATAGAATTAGAGAACAGTAAGCTAATCTTTATAGATAATATAAATGATCTAGAAAGAATTAATTCCCTATCTGTAGAATTAGGTAAAGAAATTCCGATTGGGCTAAGAGTCTTACCTGATATAGAGAGTTTTAGCCACGAAGAAGTAATGATCAAACCTAGTTCTAAGTTGGGAATGGATGTTAATACTGTAACGGGGATTTTAAAGCAGTGTAAAGAAAAAAATGTTAGTTTCAATGTAATTGGGATACAATTCCATTTAATGAGTCATTTAAAAGACTGTAGCTTATATAAAGATTATTTATCTAGCATAGAGTCTTTCTTGAAAAATGTTTATCACGAACTCGACTACTCTTTCAAGTATATTAATCTTGGAGGTGGTTTTGAAACTAGATTTATTATGGAAGATAATAAAACTAATATAAATGATTTAGCTGCAATTGCGAATGAGAAATTAAAATATCTACCATATGATTTTGAACTCATTTTAGAGCCAGGTAGATATATTATGGCGGATGCTGCAGTAATATTAGCTACTATAATAAGTGAAAAAAAGAGTACTGGTTTGAATTGGAAAATCACGGATATTGGCTCTAATATTCTAATACCAGTTCCTAACATTGAATATTATACAATCCCATATAAACTAAGTGATATTAATCAACCTTGGGAACGTTATAATGTAGGTGATGCTACATGCGCTCCTTCACATTTATGTACAAATGTTGAATTACCAAGCCAACTAATTGAAAATAAAATAATTGTTTTAAACTGTGGTGCATATACCTCGGTTTATAGTGAACTTTGGGCATTTAAATTACCAGAAATTTATTATTTGAAAGATAATAATATTCAATGTATATTTTCTTCTAATCAATTTCGTCAATTATTTAAATTAGCTTATGGATACGATATCTAGAGAAAAGAGGTTTCTGTATGTTTGCTATTAATGTAGAAGGACTTATTATAAAAGAAAATAAAGTATTGATAGGTAGAAGAAGTTTAAATGAGGAACACGCCGGAGGTATGCTTTCTTTAATTGGTGGTACGGTAGAACAAGAAGGAAATACTAATGATATTTTAGAGAATACTTTGAAGCGAGAAATTATGGAAGAGACAGGGTTGGAAGTAAGTAATTTTAAATATGTTAATAATACATCTTTTGTCACGAAATCAGGTATAAATGTAATTAATATTGTTTTCTCTTGTGAGTGGAAATCAGGGGAAGCTGTAGTAAAAGATCAAGATGAGGTCTCGGAATTAATTTGGATGACTTTTGATGAAATTATAAACAATGAGAGCAGTCCTTTTTATTTAGTTGATAGTGTTAAAATAGCAAAGCAGGATAGATAAAATGAACAAAAAGAACATATTAGTCTTGGGTAATATTTATAAAGTAAAGGATTATCTGGATTATGAAAATTTTAATTACCATTTAATCACTTCCCATTTTGACATTTCGCTGCTTTCAAATGAGTTGAAAAATTCTCTGAATTATTTTGGAATAAGTACAAATGATACCTTTGATGTTTCCTGTTTTGAGAATAAATTCGAAATGATTTTAAACATTACAAATGAAATAAAAGAACATTTTGGAGATATAGAAGCTATTGTATCAACAAATGAGGCAACAGTTGTTGTTGCTTCCAAATTAAGAGATATTCTTAATATAAATAGAGGGTTGGTTAGCCCTAATGCTATTTTTCTCAGAGACAAAATAAAAATGAAGCAACCATTAAAGGAAATAGTACCTCTTGCAGATTTTTCAGAAATTACGGAAGAGAATTATGAAACTATAGTTGAACAATTTATAAAGAAATATAAAAAAATAGTTATTAAACCTTCAAACCAAGCTGGAGGCTGTGGAATAAAAATTGTTTCTGACTATCAAGAGGCAATAAGTCACATAGACGAACTTTTTAATCAAAGTGATAAAATTAGTGTTGAACAATATATAAATGGCACAATCATGCATTTTGATGGGATAATAAAAAATGGTGACTTAGTAAATTTTATGGTTTGTAAAAAGATAGGGTCAGCATATGAATATATAAACAATTCTAATCTTTTAACTACTATAGTAGTTTCCGATAACGAGCTAATACGTAGAGCTAAAGAATTTACTATCAAGTGCTTTGGAAAATTTGACATTCAAAATACAGTTTTTCATATGGAAGTAATATATAGTGAAAATAAATTCCTTTTTTTGGAGGTAGCTGGTAGAGCCCCTGGCGGCAATATTGTAAATCTATATAAATATGCTTATGGATTTGATTTTCATAAACATTCGTATCTTCTAGATTTAAATGAGAACATACCAAATATCAATCTTCAAAATAATTTCGCATTATCTTTAATCCCAGTTCCTAATCTGAAAGAATACACAATTAAAAATGTAAAAGGGATGGATAATTTACCTAACAATATAGTTAATATTACATTCAAAGGGATAGGTTCAAAAAATCAGTTTCGACCATTTGATCCTTTCGATAGTATCTGTCAAATCTATTTTACTTGGAAAAGTGAAAAGGAATTGGTTGACACGGTTACTTACATAGAAGAAAACATCAAGTTTGAATGTTTAGAACATTTGCAGTGACAGAAGAAAAGCGCACATAATAAAAGTGCGCTTTTTATACTTCACTAATAGCTTTTGAATTCAAACAAATTTTATTGATAATATAGGGTGGTTATTTTGATTTTCGCAAAATTAAATCATAATTTAAAGATACGACTTTTAACAAGCTTCTTACAAAATTCTATTATGTTTAGTATTATTCCTTTTATGTCTTTATATTTGTCTGCATATGTAGGAGTTATAGCCGCGGGTATTTACTTAATTATTGCGGTAGTAGTAAACTTTTTAGCATCCTTAATAGGGGGCCATATTAGTGATGTTTATTCAAAAAAGAGAATTATTTTAACCAATTCCTTTTTTAATGTCATTGTATTTCTATTTATGACTATTTGTATCTATAATGAACAAAAATTAGTTATTTTTTTTACTATTTTGTTTATATTTAGCCAACTAATTTACGGTATAGTGAAGCCTGCTCAAGACGCTATTACTATAGAATCTATTACTGAGGACACAAGGAAGGAATTTTCTGTAATCCAATACTGGATTAACAATCTGTCCATGGCCTTAGGAGTAACTATAGGCGGTGCTTTATATAATAATTACAAGTTGGAATTATTTTTAACAGCGACAGTATTATTATTTGTAAATAGTATTATCATTAAGTTCTTTTTACTAGACATTCAAACAAATAATTCTCAAACGAACAATGAATCATTTTTAAAAAATACACTTGATAGTTATAAAGTTGTTTTTAAGGATAAACCCTATTTATATTTAGTTTTAGGGTTGGCATTTGTCATGATGGCGGAGCTATCCATGTCTGCTTATATTGTTGTTAGATTAAAAGAGGATTTTGTACCAGTTGAAGTTTACGGTTTTAAGATAGATGGTGTAAAGTTATTCTCTTATCTAATGGTATTGAACACTTTGATCGTTATTAGTTTGACGTTTGTATTTTCAAGAATTTCGAAAAGAATGAGTTCAAACCACTCAATAAATATTGGTATTTTATTATATATTTCAGGATATTCAATAATGGTTGTATCAAGTAATATATATATATTGATTTCTTCAATGGTAATTGCAACAATAGGCGAATTGTTATATGCCCCCGCTTACAATTCAGAAAGGATAAGAATTATTCCTGTAGACAGAAGAGGTTCCTATTCAGCAGTAGCTGGATTTTCTAATAAAATTGGTAATATGCTAGCAAAATTAACCTTGATCATTAGTGCAGTGCTAGTCCCTAACTATATTGCATTTTATATTTTTGTTACAGGCCTTATTGGCTTGTTCTTGATTTCTAATAGTTTATTTAAAAATAAAAGTATAAATTATTTAAAATGAAGGATCTGTTTGTTAATATTTAGTATGGTTGGTTGAACTTGATAAAGTAGACTCCTTAAAATGCCTACTTTATCAATCATCTAGTATATAGTTTAGTTCAATTTCCCAATATGAAACATCAGACCGCAACTAGCCCTATTCTAAATCTACTCGAATATAATATAAAATTTTGCCGGTTACCCCTAAGTCTATCTTTCCTGAGATTGTTGCAGATTTTCTTGGTTTTCTAAGGCTAAGATATTCCTTCCAAATGCGATATGGGACTTGAATAATCTATAAGTCAATGGTACTATAAGACTAACAACATATGGCTTTGCATTATGCCCTTAATGCAGCAGCCTTTCTTAAAGTTTTTTAGCAGTATCCTCTATTTAATAGAGGATATTAACTTAGAAATTAAACGACAATCTTATATAACGGGAAATACCCGAGACAACTTACAAAAGCATTGTATGTACCTAGTGTAGATCGTGCTTATCGTGAGTCTGTTTCGGGTATTTTTTTGTTCCAGGAGTGAAATGTATGTCTAAAAAAGTGCTTATAGCCGTAGGAGACAAATCCTATTCAAATATCCTCATAGAAACCTTTTCCCAACATACTGAGCACTTTACTTTATCTTCTCAGGAAGTCCTTCATCGAAGATTCTTGGAAGAAATCGTAGAGTTAGAGCAACCAGATATTTTGGTCATTCATGACTACTATTTGGAAAGCGACTTTACCCGTATTGAAATGAAGGAACAAGAATTATCGACCTTCTTTAGAAAGCTAAGAGTAGAATTTGATGATTCAATCCGTATTGTCTTCTTATGTGAAAGGCCAAAAGGAGATCTATTCCTTTCTTCCTTAGTAAGTATGGGGATTCATGATATCTTTAACAGCAACTCGTTTGATTTAGGAGAGTTTATTGAGCAACTAAAAGATAGACCCCGCTTTTCAAGAGTTGAAAAATTCCTAGTCGCTGCATCTCCTCAACCTATTCCACAAAATGAACAACCTTTCGTGGAGGAAGAGGAAAATGAGCCGAACGATGAAGATAAAGCGAAAAAGGAACGTAAGGAGAAAGCCGAGAAACCAGTCGTTCAAAAAGTGATTGAAAAGAAAGTTGTCCAAAAAGTAGTTAATAAGAATGTTATAAAGCGTGACTATACCGTTCAGGTTCACAACCATACGGAAAAAATTGTTGGTATTCCCATTAAGAAGAAACTAGTCATGATTGGAAGCCCAATTGAACGAAGTGGTAGTACTTTTGTTTCTCACTTGTTAGCTCGACAGCTTACTCAAATGGGTATCCTGTTAATGACGTTCTCCAATGTCCAGAACTTGACGGTGTTGATTGTCCTAAAACTGACGGATTCACTGTCCAAAAATGAAAGGGAAGCAGTTCACATGCTTCCCTAATGATTTACAAATCAACTTGA
>NZ_JBHLUU010000112.1:0-54001 GCF_042433785.1 Robertmurraya beringensis
CAATGTGGAGTCCTCCTTGGTTACCTAAGTTAGGGGTCAATTCGTGCAGATTTGACACCCCGTATCATACCAAGAGGGCTCTTTTTTGTTCAAGTCCCCAAAAATCCTTCTAACAGGAATGCTCCTTATAACTTATTTCGCAATAAAAATAACCAAGCCGAGTTACACTAGTAAACTAATAAATTCAACCTCTTAAACCAATATTTCTACTTTATTTGAACCACTCGTTTAAAAACAGGGTAAATTAAAAAACCAATTAATACTCCTGTAAAGTTTAGAATCAAATCGTCAATGTCAAGGTTTCCACGGTGGGAGAAATATTGAAGGACTTCAATTATAGAGATAAAAATAAGAGGACTAAATATAATATTCAAAACGGAAAAATTATGCTTTTCTCTCCTAATCATTAAAAATAAACCAAAGGGAATGGTCAAACATACATTAGCTGCTAAATTATAAAATGAAATAAATGGGTTTACCTTGCCTGAAAAATAAAATTGAATGGTACTAAACGGTATTAAATTAAAATTTCCATAATATTGTTCAGTCGGTCGATTAAAAAGAAGCAGCCCCAGACTGGCTGAATAAACAATTAATAGTAGAAAAATAATATACAAGGATACAACCATCTTCTCGTTTCTAACAAAGCATACAATAAAGTATACAAGTAAAGTGATTCCGATCCAAATAACCAGGATAACGACTTCATGTAGATACATGAATAATTGCATCAAAAATGGCAGTGAAAGTAAAAACATACACTGTGAAAATATTAGCGAACGTAAGAATGATTTTCGTATATTCCCCACCCCATCTTATCTTCTTCATCCTTCCAAAACGAAAAGTGTATTAATATTCTTGTTAAGCCTATCAAGATAAACAAAGACAGCATGATTAGCTTTTTTAAATACATACTGTCTATCATTAGGCTTAAGGCCATCAGTCAAATTCTATCGCTCAATAAATTTAACTTTCTTTGTAAATAAATATTTAATTGTATCAGCATCAGTATCAGTAGGCAAAGAGAAATCCTCCTTATAGGATTCAGGCCCCTTCCCGGTTATAATAATGCAAGAATTTTTATCAGCATGTTCCCACGCATACTCAATAGCACTCGTCCTATCCGTTATTATACGTGCCTTTCCCTTTCCCCACTTAACGGCTAATTCGTTCAATTCTGTCTTCATTTTTTTAGCTGACACACCGTTTAAATCGTCAAAAGTCAAAATGATCTCATCACAGTAGAATGAGGATATATCCATCATTTGTTTTCTCTTCGAAACGTCTTTGTTTCCTCTGAATCCGAAAATATGAATTAATTTTTTATTTTCCCGTCTCTTAACTGTTTCCAAGAAGTTCTCCATCCCATCCGGTGTATGTGCATAATCAACTACAAAAGATATACCCGAATGATGTTGATAAACTTCATAGCGTCCAGGAACCCCTGGGAAAGTTTCGAGTGCTTCACAAATCAATTTCATACCGACTCCCTTTCGTAGAGCCAACAGGATGGCGGCCATTGCATTTTCTCTATTGTAGGCTCCCGGCATGGATAATTTAATGTTCCATATCTCATCTTTCCCTTTTTCTTGAATGATGAAATCGGAGTCTAGCTGTTCATTGAAAGTCAGTAACTGAAGATCATCCGTTGCCTGTTGTCCGAACGTGTAAACAGGTATCTCTCTACATCTGAGTCTTTCAATCATCTTTAAACCCCAGGGACAACGAGAATTTATGATTGCTGCTCCATTGGATCCCAAGCAATCAAACAGTTTAGATTTGGTTTCAAAATACTCGTTAAGGTCCTTATGATAATCCAAATGATCATGAGTCAGATTCGTAAAAAGACCAAACTCAAATTCAATACCCTCAACCCGTTTTTGATCAAGACCATGTGAGGAAACCTCCATAACTACACTTTCATCATTACTTAAACTTAATAACTTGTTTAACTCCAATGAACTGGGGGTCGTTGCGGTGGAAACTAACTCCTGCCCATTTATGTAATTGGAGACTGTACTGATCAAAGAACAAGACTTTTCTGCATATTGTAATATATATTTCACCATATAGGCCGTTGTGGTCTTGCCATTAGTCCCAGTTATTCCTATCATTCTGTGCTTTTTCGCTGGAAAGTTATAAAAGCTTGCTGCTAACCTTCCTAACGCTTCCCTGGAATCAGCCACGCGAAAATATGGTACCGGCAAAGATAAAAGGTCTTCTTCTCCAACGATTGCCGAAGCTCCCTTTGAAATGGCCTCACCAATATACTTGTGTCCATCATTGGTGAATCCCCTTATTGCTATATAAATATCTCCCTTTTGAACCAAACTTGATTGAAATTGAATACTATTGATTTCAATATCAGGTTTGATTTCAGTTTCAATTAAAGGGGACATAAGCTGGTTTAGCTTCATTTACAAACACCGACCTCCTAATTCAGTTAATTCTAAGTTGACTTGATAGATTACGTTTCTATATTATCGACCCAATTGAGATTTACTTTCTACCAATTCAGAAAGATATATCTTTGGTTCGTTCTGCTAATGTCAGTTCCCTTAACTTCCTAAAACGCTTTTAAGCACATAAGACCATTTTTACCCTGGTCGTAATCACCCTAAACTGCATAAATTCTGCAAATTTTCTATCTTTCAGGTTCATTTTTTCACACATTCAACTGTGCCTTTTTTTTCTCAAACATAATCAAAAAAGCAATACTTTCTTCTAACTCTTTTGGCTAGATACTAGGTAAAATATTTAATAAATACGGACCAATAATAAAGGTAACTAAATACTTTAGTTACCTTTAATTCTTTAGTGTTAGTATCAGATCCACTTTAACAATTAATCACACATGTATAGTAGAATAAAAATGTCGAGATTTTGTGCAAAAAATACTTTTTTTCAAGAATGTCTAAATTTCTATTTTCATTTGTCAAAATAATTACCCACTAGTTGTAATTGAATTAAATAGTATTCAACATTACCGGACTATACGAAATAAACTCTTTGGTGAATATGAAGGCGCTAGAAGGATCCGAAATATAAATAAACGGCAACATTTTTTGAAAAAACGGCTTGGCCGTAGTAGATAAATTGAATTCGTGGAGGATCAGAATAAAGCGTACAGAATATATCGTTTAAAAAAGTTTGAGGATGTGGGTTTACACCATGATAGTAATCTAATTGCAGTTTTAATAATAGTTCTTTATTTGGTGTTTGTTTCTTTTTGACGTATTGGGAATTTAAACGTGTTTTAAAAGGGCTTAAACAGTATTTTTATAAATTAAAGATTACATTGAATGGAGAAATAGAATGATATATTTCAGTACAAAAAGGCTATTTCTTATATTTTTTATAATTGGAATCGCAGCATTGCTATTATACATAAATACTATCGTTAATCCGAGTTACAACAATGACACTTATTCTCTCTTTGTTTCTATCGTCTGCTTGTCTATAGCAACCTACACCCTAACCGGTTTATTGGGCATTAATCGCAGAATCAAACAATTAGAAGATAAGATATGGCAAGAGGAGTTTAGAGAAGAGAACAAAGAAGAAATTGAAAGTATGGCCCGGAAAATTCGCTTTTCTGAAGCAAATAAAGTGAAACCTTCTCTGGAAGAAACAGAACTGAAGAAATTTTATCAGAGCATGAAAACAGCTGAAGCCAATTGGAAATGCAAAAGAAAAAATGAACATAACTTATTTGAACTTTATATGGCTAAGGAACATACTCTTAACGTGTACAAAAAGATCACAGATATATGGTCAATCTTTGTTTTGGGATATACCGCTTTTTACATACTTAATCTATCGATTACTGATATCCCCTTCTTAGTGTTTTATCTTATGGTGTTGGTTGTCTTTATTGCTCTAGCTATCATTGGTTTAAAGAAATCTAGACAGCTACAAGAGTTACGACAAGAACTATATCCTAAAGTGGTAACTGACCTTATTAAGATGGTTGAAGATTAGAATAGAAAAAAGCGGATATCTCATTATGGTGAGTACATCCGCTTTTTCTTTTTATTAGAAATTCTCCTTTAACTAGCCTCAAAGGATTGCTGAAGTTAATTTATCTAACGTTTCCCTTCCCTCCTCCGAATCAAGGAAAAATACTTTCAAATCATCTAAGGTGAAAAAAGTGGTCTCTACTTTAGATTCATAGTTTGGAACATCTAATATAGGTAAATGAAAAATAACAAATGAGCCCTCTTTTCCACTAGCATAAATCTGATAGTGGTGATCCTTTCCCTTTTGTAATGGAATTTCACTGTGCGTACACTTTACTACGTTTAATAATAAATAAGGATATATACTACAGTACTCTTTAAATACTTTTTGAAGTTCAACTGGTAACTCATCCATTGAAACTCGCTTCCCCATATTAATCCCCTCACTCTACTAATATATAACAGCATTATTGACTTTTTTCCCTTTACGTAAACAATGCTAGGAACATATCGGCTAATTGAGGTTCAGATTCGGACTAGAACGGCCAAAAAACAGATAATGCATGCTTTTCCCCTTCCCTTCTTCCTCTCTGGAAAGCATAGACATTCGCAGGACTAGCCTTATCCGAATCACTCATGTTTTCCACATGAGCAGCATGGAAACTATTCGTACCCTTATATCAATGATTTAATTAACAGGATCTTTGCTATATATTTTATTTGGAGTGTCCTTAGAGTTAACATCTGACTCTACATAGTTTGGAAACAGCCTATGGCAATTTTATTCTTCCATATTTAATTATTTTTAGCATTATAGGTGCCAAACATTCAAAAAGGAAATTAGAAGGGTTTTATAAGGGTTTATAAAGCAATTGATAAGTAATTTATAATTTTAGTATGAATGTGTTATAATGGATATAATAAAAAAAACATCAAAGGTGCTGGTAACACCTCTGATGTAAAACAATGAATTTGCCTTTCGGGGCAATCGGCTCAGGTATCATTGAGATAGACCTTCCTTTGAATTTCTCAGGTTCGAAAAGGAAGGTCTATTTGTCTTTTTTCACAAGTGTCACAATTGCTACGACTACTCCGACAAATGTTAACGTAAACATACCAAAGTTAATTGCCAAGGTTAATGCGTCTTGTATGGACACCATTTACTCACCCCCTTTCTCTTGTGGGGTGAGCAGACCTTCCCTCGAAAGCCTATTCAATTGTATTTCCTTCATTATAACATAGAATTTTTGAAGCGGTGTGTGGGCTAAATACCCATTAATTATCCTGTTTGGTTAGACATATCTATAAGAGAAAAGGATTCACTTTTATTCCTTAACCATTTTATTTTACTTCAATTTGAGTGGTTGTTTTAAAATTTTTGATACATGGCCAATAAACTCCCTTATAGGGTAGTCAATAAGCTTTTCAGGTTAAGAAAATGTAAAACCTCTTTCCTTTAACTTAATTAAAAATGGGTAATTCCCATTGCACCATTACTTATATTTCCTAGTTAGCTTAATACAGTCTCTTTCCAGGCTCTAGTACCAAATTAGGAATCCATCCCCTTTATTAAAAAAAGCTCCTTTTACTGCAAAGTCACAGTGAAAGAAGCTTTTCGTATTATTTTGTTGGTTTGAAAGGTGAGAAAAAGCTATAAATCCTTGAAATAATGCTCAAGTTCTCTTGCTCATTCTTTTTTACATTATCTTTTTTTGCTGCAATGACGCTACGTTGTGTATTTAACCTCTCTAGTTCAAGCTTTTCATTGGATGCCAATTCATTTAATTTTCGTGTTCTTTCCGCTTCTAATAGTTTGATTTCATATTGAAGTTGAGTTTGAAGAACAGCATCTTTCGTTGTTAAACCTTTATCCTTGACCATTTTAATTTTCCGTTCAAACTCTTCAGTAACAGCTTTAATATTACTGTTAGTCGCTACATCAATTCTTGACTCTTTTGTTTGTATTTCAAAAAGTTGCTTATTATAAGCGTTGATTTCACTCGTAGTAGATGCAGTTAAATTTTTTGAGTATGAAACACAATAAGTTTCAAAATTAGTAAATGCGTCCTTTAACGTTGGTGTTGCTGCACCTACAGCTGTTGGCAATAGGAGAGCTCCTGCAATAACCCCGGTCATAATTAGCTTATTTGTCTTTTTCATTCCTTTTCTCTCCTCGGATCGATATTGATTTAACAAGACCGTATGTAACAATCTGTTGACAATAGGCTACCAATAAAGAAAACTCGTTATTGTAAATTTTCACAATAGAAAAAGAAAAAATTTGTTTTTTCTCCATGTATTAGAAGGCATCTCTACTTTCTCATAGCAGATTCTTCTAAAAACTGGTAATCTCTTCAGAATATTAGTTCGACGAGGAAAAGTTTATGCAATTAAAACCATTTACTTTTAGATTTATAACTAATTTCCTTATATTTTTTATTATTGGTATCATAATTAATGCTATGTTTAAATCGTCATTGAACCTTCTAACTGCCTTCTCAGTTGCTCTAGGATTATCGTTCGGAGTTTCAGGGGGATTTAGCTTAATATTCCGTAGAAATAATAAGCTGAGTATTAAATAAATTTTATTACTGTTGTAAAAATCGAATTTTAGGCATTTCTAATAAGAACTAAAGTTCTTATTAGAGAGGTTGATTTTATGCTTAGGGATCGTGGATTAATGAAGTTTAGACCTGTAGCATTCATGCCTGAACAAATCTCAAGTATTAAGCAGATGAATAAAGAGCAAGACGATGTGAAGATGCCAGAACTGGATGAACAACATCTTGAAAACTTAGATCTACTCATATATGAGTGCATGGAATTCAGTTTAGAGGCAACCGTAACATACTATAAAAAGTCTCGATATGAGATAACAAAGGGTATGATTCACTATATGAACGAGGAAATCAAGTACATACGTGTAGTAAATTCCTTTAATCAATGGACACAGATTGAACTAAGAAACATTATTGATATTCAAATTAATTGAAGCAAACATGCAATAATCTAAACGATTTCTCATATACTTAATGTACAGCTATGAATTGCAACTAGACAGAAAAGCAAGCTCCTAATTAAAAGGAGCTTGCTTTTCTGTCTGGTTGGGACACTATAGAACATTTAAAAGAGACGTAGTATGTTTCTCATCTACCTTCTTTACGTCTCGTTCTAATACAATACTTGACTAGAACTATTTAAGATGAGTTAGTATAGATTTTTGCAATTTCAATGTGTTACCTTCCTTCTTAATCATTTCAATGAAATTAAGAAAGACTATAGCAATGACTTCCTCAACGGTTACACTTTCACCAGAACTCATATAAGGCTGTAAATCGTGTAATAGTACTTCCGCTCTAAGTAGCTCTGATTTTTTCATTCTAATTGTTATATAAGCCATTTTTGCGTCCTCAGAATGTGTTTCTTCTATACCCTCTTCCTCTACCGTTTCAAATTCAAATACGTACTTAGAAATAGGTTTCATAATCTGTTTCTCTTGAATCCTCTTCCGAAAGTAATTCTTTTTACCCAACATAATAAATTTAGCTATTTGCTCATTCTTAGCTCCCATTTTAATTTGTCTAAGAAAATCCTCGTATAAAAGATAAATCAAATGTGAAGCATCAAAGTGAAAGGGAACCTCAGATTCAAAATTATCCCGCAGATCGTCACAGAAGACTTCTCCTCTTAAATATTCATAGTAAGGTACCTTCACCTCAATAGTTGGTCTACTGTTAAATAGATAACTAAAGAACCCTCTCTCTTCGGTACTACCGGATAACCTCTCTTGTAACACATTTTTGCTACTGTAGGATTTTTTCAATCGTTCCCCCTCCTTCTAACCACTTGATTACTGAAAGCATGACCTGATACACGATCTTACGTTCCGATAGATTTTTACGAATGGCCAAACCATGAGGACCACCTATTTCTATATACTCCGTTTCAAGAAGGTTCGTGTGCATATAGACTTTTGTATCTTTGTAATCATGCTGCCAGGATAAAATATGTTCATTATTCAGTCCATATCGTAGCAATTCCGTATTAAATTTAGTCTGACTTAAAGGCTCTTTTCTTTGAGACTTATATATTCTTGCTGCTTCAGCTCGGTAGCTTTTCAGTTTCATTTGAATTACTGGAGAAACAGGAAACTTGCAGTTATGACATTTATCAGAACGTAGTGCTCTCTTTGAAAATTTTTTTTTTGACTGACTTGGTGTAGGAGGTTTCTTCTCATTTGCTATCTCGATATTATTGAACAACGGATTGATATAGTCCATTCTCTCCCCCACCTTTCACTATATTAGTAGTTAGCTTTAGGTCACTTTTCCACTTTTCCACTCTTACTAGATGTATATGGAGGGGTGGACAAGGTTTAGAACTATTTTTGTATATTTCTAGCCTGATGTGTTCATAATGGGACTAACTAATACGAGAGCGTTATGGGAGGGTGCAAGGATGAGTAAGAAACAGCGGGAAAAGGAAGTAAAAGCTCTAAAAGAATTGGAGAAACGAAGAAAGAAAGCCGGATTTAAAATAGTTGCTGTTAAAGTGAAATGATCCTTACTTAAAGTAAGGATCATTCTTTATGTGATTCTAATTTTTATTTATTTTGCCGTACTTCTTTAATACACTTGCTGAAATGGCAGAACCTAATATTAAAGGTAAGGCAGAACTATGTGTGTAGTATTCTCCGTTATACTCTTCCCTGTGATTCCACTGGAGTATTTCAATTTCGAACAAATTTCCAATAATGTACATAGGAACAGCAATAACCAAAGAAAGCAAAATAACCTTTATTAAATCTGTTACTCCGTTTTTTATCTTCCTCAGCAACTAAGGATCATTCCTTTCAAAATACCATTGAGATTAATTCTATTTATTTATCTCTAATTTTAACAAAGTTTTAAATATCTGATTAGATACCTGTATATAATAATGGAATTTTCCTTTAATTTTCATTTAACTGTATAAACCCAATAAATAAATAGTATAAATTTCAGGTTTTAGAATAGTAATAACAAAAGAAGATATAAAAATACAATAAAAAGAAATAGAGTGCATCAACCAATAAAGCTTTAGACCTTGGTGTTATTGGCTTCGTCCCTTCTTTGTTCCAATAAAGAATCGTAGTATTCATTTATATACAAATTTACAAACCAATCATTCACTTTTAAACAGACAACCAAACAAGATACTAACTTATTAAGATAAGGTTAAACCAACTATCTACATATCAACAAGTTACCAACCGAATAGAGATACAAAGAAAAAACCACCTTAAACCGCAATGGTCGAGGTGGTTTGTTTAATTTATGTAACATTTTCTCTCTCTCCAAAGAAAGGAAAGAATGGACTACACGGGAAATAGCCCTGTTAATCGTAAATTTTTTAACAGAGCTGATTACTTCGTTTTTTGTATAAAATTAGGATATTTACGATGTTCATTCGTATAATGGACGATTGCTTGATGTACTTCCTCCGCATAAGGATAAGGATTATCTAATATGTACTTAAATGATGATATTAAACTATTTCGTACAAATGCCCCAATAGAACGGACTTGATTTACTGGATCGTTCTCTTTTTTATCCTTGTAGTAATCAATAAATTGATCAAATGCAGAGTTAAATACATCAAATATCACTTTATTCCTTCTTGGAATGGATGCATGATAATACTTCATCACATCGATAACTTCCTGTTTAACAGAGGCAAGAATGTCTCGGATGTCCTTATTATTATGTTTAATGCCCTCAAGAACTAACTTGTGGGATACTTCTTTTCTAACAGCAGCTTCCACTTGTTTGGTATCATATGTATCTTCTAATTCCCCAATAATAGAAGGATTAATAGTCACTTTGAATTTTTCAATAAGAATCTGTACCGGGTTATTCTTTTTTCGAACAGTTAAACGGTCTTTACGTGGCTTACGCTCCGATATTCCTACTGGTTCAAAGATAAATAAACTTTCAACAATTTCAACCCATTGTCTAATTTTAAGGGCCGTCTTCTTCATTCTATCCTTAAGGAAACTCATTCTTCGAGTGATGCCTTCTTCCGCTCTATCTCTCTTTATATTAAACTCACGAGTAAAGGTATTGAAAAGATCCAGGAGCATAATGAGTCCGGAAGAATCTCTAGAAGATACCAACCTTTTTAATGTTGAACCTTCAGTAAGTTTGTAAGGGATACGGAAGTAATTTAATCCTTCTTCAGTAGTAGCTTGTCCATTGAATTCAGGAGTGTTCCATCTTGAATAACCAATAATTTCATAGTATGGTTGATTCTTAATGATTAATTCCTGTAAGAAACCATGTTGAAACAGAGCTTCCATCCCCCCGTATAACGTAGAGGAAGGAATCCCTGTCATTTTAGAAAATTTTGTTAAAGAAAAGGAATTTGCTTGTACTCGTCCATAATCATCGCACTCTAAATGAAACAAGATATATGTACATATAGCCGAAGCTGGGAGCGGATATGATTTTAATTTGGTTAGTCCATCTTGAAAGAACTTTTTCCCGTTAATGGTCTTAATTGTATTCATCGTATCCCCTCCCTTCGGTAAAATTGCTATAATTTCGACATATTGGTAACAAATACAAGTTGTATTTTAACAAACCAAATGATTCATAAGGGGAAAGAGATATATTGGAATACTATTTAAAGTCCTGATACGAAAGGGATTGAGAAAATTTTCATCTTTTTTAACTTCCTCCAAGTTGTCCTTAGTGATTCATAAGCGTAATTAAAAAGAGTGAAGATAATGTTGATTTATAGGGAAATATGGGAGATTGGGGATTTTTTATATCCTCTAAGTTGTCCCGAGTGATTCATAATACATCCTCTAAGTTGTCCTTTTTGAAAAAATGATTCATAAGAGAATGAAGATATTTTCTTTATGAATCACAACGAATAATGGATAAACCCTTGGTATATATGCGTTTAAGGAAACTAGTGGTTAAAAACCATGAGTTAATATCCTCTAAGTTGTCCTTTTTTATAAAGTGATTCATAATGAAAAATTAGAAAAAGTTTATGAATCACTCTAAATGTTAGTGAAACCTTGATATATAAGGATTTTGCTGTTGAATTTGTAGTATTGTTATTAGTTATATCCTCTAAGTTGTCCCGTTTTAAAAAGTGATTCATAAGAAAAATACTCTTGCCTTATGAATCACTTTGTCATGTTAAGAAACCGCTATTTATCAACGTTTCTAATGTAAACGTAATGCTTATATCCTCTAAGTTGTCCCAAATCCAAAAGTGATTCATAAAGAAATATAACGTGCTTAATCCTATATGTAAAAGCCATTACACATTGATTCAAGCATGATAGAATAAGAGAAATAGCTTGTTTGAGGTGAAATAGTATGGCAATCCGATCAAACAATAAAGTACTTATTGAAGATATTTTGTCTGAAGAATTCATTCTAGATAAAAATTACGTGTTCAATTATAGAATTCAAGAAGCAATCGCGAGAGATAACTTTCAGGAGTCGGAAGTATATCCCTACCCACAGTCAAAAATTGAAAATCCGGAAGAGGGAATGGTTAGTCTCGTTGAAAAGCGAAAACTTACTCCTTTTATTAAAAAGGAAGAGAGTAAGAGTATTGAGTGGAATTTATTAATGAGTAAGACCATTATGGACCTTGATGAATACACCGGGGACGTTTTCGACGTGGTACGTGTACTATGGACAGAGCAGAAGCAGAAGGACAGCTCAGGAATGATTTCCCTAACGGTTGATGATATCTTGCAATTTAGACAAGAAACACCTCATAAACACCTTGCTGATGGCACACCTGTTTACCATAAGCAAAAAAGAATTAAAGCGATGCAAGAGTTAACAAAGCTCTTTAGCCTGACTTTAAGTTTAGGTAGAAAAGTTGAGGACGTAGAGGTAGATCCCAAGACAGGCGTTGTCTTAAACATCTCAGAAACAGAAGAAGTCAAAAGTCTCTTCTATATCGGGGATTACAAGATGTATTACGAAAATGATGAACCATTGGGCTTTGAACAGGTCTATGTACGACCAGGTAATATCTTGATGGAGAATCTTTTGTTAGAAGAAGAAGATACAGATACAAGCAATATGCGGTTAATGTCGCAGCAGGCCCTTAAATACCACTTTAAACATCAGGTATATCATAAGAGACTGACAAGATACTTGAACTTAGCTTGGGACTTAAACAAGAAACTAAAGCAGATATCATTGTATTCTTATCCGATAAGCGGTGAAAAAGGATTACTGAGCGTAATGGGACTAGAAATTACGGATAATCGTAAGAAAAAGCCTAGTGTCTTTCTAGAAGAGTTTACTCGTATCCTTGAGGATTTGAGAGAAGATGGGGTTATCGGTTCGTGGAGATATGGAACACCTGATGGAGAGTTGGATGCTGAACAACTAAATAAAAGAGGTTGGTTGTTTGACTACTTCTTGAAGCAGCGTGTGATCATTACCCCGCCTAAAAATATTGCACCATTCTTCAAAGTAGAGGAAGAGGAAGTACAGGCCCTACAAAGTTACCTATCGGTTGCAAGTGAAGTGGAATCTGTTATCAAAGGCGATATCCCTTTGACTCCTAGAATCCTAGCTAACGTGAAGGATAAGCTCGACTTAAGTGACCGGCAGTTGGCTAAAGTATCTAAGGTTAGTCAGCCAACTATATCCAGATTAATGACAGATGAAACAACCTTTATGAAACTTAGAAAAAATACAAAAGAGAGACTGCTTGAGTGGTTATCCTCTGTTCTACCAGTGCTTGAAAAATGAGAAAAAGTAGTATAGGTACCTTCTTTTTGACAGTACCCATACTACTTTTTATTTTGTTATTAAAGACTAAGCTCCTACCGAATAGGTGGTGCGTTTTTAGGGGACAGGTTCCGCCACGTGGTGCGTTTTTCTATTACCAACCATCTTTTCCTTTATACTGGTTAGCTTTTTCACGATTATCTTCAGCTTGTTTTTTAGCCCAATCTGCTTTTTTTGTATTTCCCCTTTGAGGAATATCGGTCAGCTTCCTGCTCAAAACGGTTTGCTCTGTGATTAAACATATCTTCTTTGCTTTTAAAGAATCCCACTACTCTACTCCCCCCTATTCATTAATCATATCATCAATTAGTGGTGTAATTTGGTTCATGATTGTCGCTATCTGATTAATTACTTCCTCAAACCTCTCATTTTCATTCAGAATGATTCTTAAAAATGAGTTGCTAGTAGTTCTTGGAGTTAGTATGTTATAACACGTTAACTTCTTTATTTCTTCATGGAACTTTTCTCTTCTTTTTGCTCTTAACTTGTCGTACTCAGAGTATCCCTTAACATTAATGTATCTATCTTTTGGTTTGTATGGATTCGGTTCGTAATGTAGGTGGAAATCTTTGACGTTACTATAGTCCAACAAGTTAACTGCTAACTCGAAGTGAATATTAGCTGATGTAGGAAGTAAAATATTGCCATCAAATTTGTCTTGTTTCCACCCTGTTTTACTGAAGAGAAAAACTGCGGTACTACGTCCTGACCCACCAGCTTCCCCAAATGTCATGGTTAGATGACTTAATTTAGTTGTTCGTTGGAGTATGTTGATCCAAATTAATTTTTTCTGTAATCCATTGAGTTTCTCAGTGGTTTTTGCAATGTAATCAGTTGGCTTACAGTTGAGAACGGGTTGGTAAAAATCATTAAGTAATTTACTGTAATCTCTTAGTAATAGTTCCGCTACAGGATGATTTACATAATTGCTCCAGTCTACATCTAAGAAAGCTCGGTAGTCTTGCTTTTGGAACTCTTTATTTGAAGCGGGAGTGTAAGGGTCTAGAGTTAGGAATAAGAACTTAAATGGTACATCATTCTTTAGGTTCAACTCTTTAATTAGAGCATTCTTCCCTTGTTCAGACGCATACCGGTTCGTTTGCTCTACACCTTCTAATGCTCCTAACTTATTCTCGATGACAATAATCATGTTCGTTTCTTCTAAACCGTTCTTTTTCTCGATGATAAGATCAGGAGTACCTATCCCCTTCCCTAATCCAACACGAGTACGTGCTTTTACTTTTTCATTATCTAACAAATATGTATCACAGATGGTCTTCATAAACCAATCTGCAAAAGCTATCTCTTCATTAATAAGGTTTGCTAAAAAGTCCGTTATTACATCCTCACGATAGAACGAACCTAGTAGTGTAAAGGTATTCACTATTTCTCACTCTTTCTTATGTCCTCATAATCAATTTCATAATAGGTTGATAGTAGCTTTTCAGTATGCATCTTTAGAGCTGGTTTAAAGCAGTTAAAACGGCTTTCATATCCTCGAATTAAATATCGGTAAGAAACGAAATCTTCGTTTTGGTTCTCCATGGCAAAAACCTTTATCCCTTTTCGGCCCATATCCTTTCTTACTTGTGTTAAATCCTTTTGGATACGTTGACGTATCTTTTCCATGAAGTGTACGTGCTGCTTCTTCAGTTTTAACTTAGAATTATTAATACTTTCAATGTCACGATCCAGGGCGGTAATGAGCAAGTTTAGAATGATGGATTGAAAGGCCAATTCTTTATCCTCTTCAGGTAACATTTCTTTATCCATTTTGCTTATGTCCCTCCCCTTCTAAAGCATTATCTATAACAAATTTGGTGCCAATCCATCTAAAAGTTGAAAATAAACGCATACATGCTCCTTAAATATAACAAAAATGGTGTTAAAAAGTATGATTAAGGACAGAATAAAAAAACATCAAAAGTGTTTATAGCACTCTTGATGAATGGTTGTTTTGTTGTATTCATCTTTAAGGACCAAACGTAGACCTTCCTCTAATTAATGAGGGAGGTCTATGTGTTTTGCCATTTATTCGCCCCATTCCACGAATGATGGTATACGCAACAGACCTTTTGAAGTCAAATTACGATACTTCACTTTTATCTTCATTTTAGGGTCTAAATAGACCATCTTATCATTTTCTTCAACGATAAAATCTCGGTATTGACGATAAAACTCTTTTCGATTTGGAGTAGGCATGAACTCCATCATACCAGCATACTTCCTATTGTCCTCAAATAAGAGAAGTAAACCAAATTGGTCTTTTCGCAACCCACCGATTAACACGTTATCATACTGATAATTGATTACTTTCTTCCAATCATCACTTCTCTTATCTATGTGATAGGTAGAATTTTCTCTCTTAGAGACAATCCCTTCCAATCCCATTTCTTTTACTAGATTAAAGTAAGCTACACCATTTCCTTTTGTCCACTGGACTTTGGTAAGTAGCGGAGTATCGTAAGGTATAACCTTTTCCAACAATTCTTTACGTTGTAGCAAGGATAGGCCTGTGACCTTTTCCCCTTTATAGTACAGAATATCAAATACGGTAAAGGAGATTTCATGTGGAGATTTCTTACTTCTAAACCTCTCCATAACTTTCTCGAAATTCGGCTTACCATCATCATCTGTTACAATGATTTCCCCATCTAAGACGGTTCCATCTTCTATATCAAGTAATAGGAGCTCAGGGAAATTTCCCGTGATCTCGTTATTATGACGAGTATATATTCTTACTTTTCCTTCAAATTTAGTCCAGATACAGCGAAAACCATCCATTTTTAAATATCTCTATTTAATTGCACAATAATATTTTGTACAAAAGTATGTGGTTAATAGCTTATTAGAACAACACTTTTTAGCAATTGCACAAATAATCGTTGTACAAAAGTACGCACAATGATATTATAGAAAATGCTGCATATCTACATTTCTTACCTTACGGTATTGTTGCACATAAATATAAATGCTGGAGGACACATGGGCAATTTAAATGCATCTACAATAATGCCCCTTCAAAACTATAAATTTATCATGGTCTCCGTTTGGATTGATTGGGGAAAATTAAGTGATGGGAAAATAATAAAAAAGCAGTTTGCGGTAATTGCGTTAAAAAATCTTATTACTGATACCCACATTATTCATCCTGTAACAGAGTTCATTTTACGTTATTGGCAGACAAGAAAGTTCAATACACAAAAAAAGCATGCTTTAAACACTGTTAAATTCCTCAATCACTTACTAATAAACAGACGGAGGATGGACATTCGATCACTGTCCGAGGTGCAATTAGCAGACGGAACTAACTATCTTAATACGCTGACATCGGGTGGACAGTCCAGGGAAGCAGTAAAAGATAGCGAAAGGACACTCACCTATTTTTATCTTTGGTTAGTCGATAAGGAAATCGTAAGGGATCTTGATAAAAGCATGTTTGTGAAAAAGGAAACCCTTCAAGGATTCAGCTATTACGAGTCCCCTTTTCAGGTGATTTACCCAGACCATCGAGCGCCAAAAGTTGAACATTCTTTTCCTCTTAAATACATCCCCCTTTTATTAGAAATTGCAATCATTGAAGCAAGACCTATTGCACTTGGAGTTTATCTACAGTTATTCGGCGGGCTTCGAGTGGGAGAAGTGGTCAATTTAAAACGGACCCAAGTGAAGAGGCGAGTTGCCAATGGAGATTTTCTTTTTGAGGTAACAGATCAAAATTTTCGTTCGGATCTTAAGGATAGTGCGGGTAGCAATTATGTAAAACGCACTAGAAACCAAAGAATTTTTCAGATTAGAGATTGGGGAGAGTCCTTATTTAATGATCATCTTCAATTGTTCAAACCCGTGGATAATTCGAACGCACTTTTTATTAATAGGGATGGAAAAGCTATGTCTGGGCGTAGTTATCGTCAATATTTCGATAAGGTAAAGAAAAGCTTTCTCAATTACCTAAAAGTATACGGTGACATCGAGGATAAATTACTTGCTCACCATTTGAGCACGATGAGTTGGTCTACCCATATAGGAAGGGGAACCTTTACAAATATGTTAGCAGAGGCGGCTGAGAACCCTTACGATATCGCATTTCCGCGTGGAGATAAAAGCCTCATTTCTTCCCTAACCTATATGTCACGGACAGAGCGCATTCGAAAAAAATTAGAACAAAAATTTAATACGCTGCACGAAGCTTATATCCCAAAACTGATTGAACAGCGCAAACAACAAATGGAGGATTAAAGCCTTGCAAAACAGATCGGAATATCTTACACAATCAGAACTCGCAAGAGTTTTTAATGTCTCCCATAGCACCATTAATAGATGGATATCCGAAGGAAAAATACCTTCAATCGTTAATATTGAAGATAAATCTTTCATTCCAAAGGAAGCCATTCCATTGATAAAGGTAAACATTGGATATATAAATACCGATGAGTACATGGGACTTCAGGAATTTCTTGAGTTGTTCAATATCAGTAATGAAACTTATCTAAATTGGATTAAACGAGGTTGGATTAAGGGCGGCGTACAATATGGAGGCAAAGCCTATATCCCACTAAATTCCTTAGACCAAATAAAAAAATCTAGTGGTTATGTGAACGAAGCGGATTGTTTAACTCTTAAACAATTGAGTGACATACTTAATGTCAGTCCGGAGAAGATATTCAGATTCATTAAAAGTGGCTTGCTTGTGGATTTCAATCTATACAAGGATAAATATCTTTTCAGATTGGATTCTATTAAAGATATTAAACAAAGCATCGGTTTTTTCGACGGTTTCAATCCCAATGATTACTTGAGGATAAACCAAGCAAAGGAAAAATTGGGACTCGATTTCAATTTTTCCTACTGGAAACGGAAAATACCTTACACTCTGCATTTAGGTACCCCTTATATCCATACGAAGGATTTAAACCTTGTATTTGACCTTGTAAAAGGCAAAAAGAAAATTGAAATCATTAAGCCTGAGCTTGAGGGTTTTTTGAATACCACAAAGGCTGCGGAATTGTTACATATGGCTAAAAGCACGGTATCCCAACAAATAAATAGCGGCAAGATTAAGGGCGCTATTAAGGTTCGCTCCAAGTGGATGATTCCGATACAGTCAATCGAGGATTATAAGGAACAACGTCGTATTTCTTTGAGTGAGAAAAGAAATGCAGTTGCTAAACCAGCCAATACATTACAACTTAAAATGATAGCCGAAAAGACTGGTGTGTCATTGCAAACGCTGAGGATTAAGGTCAGAAATAAGCAGCTATTTCCAAATGCCCAAAAGGTTAAAGGAGTTTATTATATACCAATTGAAGAGGCAAATCACTTTATTGAGACCACTCCCCATCAGCGATACAAAAAAAAGGTGGACATTTATACGAGTAAAGATGCTTTAGAAGAAATTTTAGAGTTTATGAATACCTTTTGTTTGCCTTTTCATTTAAGGAAAACCCAAGATTTATATGCCGAGTTCTGTAAGATTAAATTGGGCAAATTGAGGGGTATTCCAAATCATATTCGTACCTTTTTCAATTATTACAGGTCTGTGTTCGAGATTTTACGCACTCTTGATAAAAATCTATATCAGCTGGATGTTAGTGATATAGATGAACTTCTAGCTAAGCGTTTGAAGAACGAACATTCCAAACGAATTTTCGTATCGTTTTATAACTATTGTTATTCGAGTTTAAACCTTCCAGTCCCAAAAAAGTATGTTGTCTCCAAAGCGAAAAATAATACTCAAAAGGAAAAGGAAATTTACACTCCTGAAGCTTTTTTTTCCTTCTACATATATGTGAAAGAAATTGCGTTGCATTTGCCAAATGCCATAAATAATCAACATTATGCAAACATGTGGGCATTTACTATAATGCACCTTACAAACGCATGGAGAGCTTCTGACATTGTATTTAATACACCTCATATTGAATTGTCATCGATACAGGTTGATTCTTTTGACTGGTTCAATACTAATGCTTTAACAATAACGCAGTGTCAGAAGGTCATTAATCAGCTGTATTTGCATTTTCGCTCAATTAGAACGAGCAAAACCAATGCGTTTGTTTCATTTTTAGTAGAGCCCGCACTGGTTGTAGCTTTATCTACCGCAATGATTGTTTCAGAATTACATAGGCAAAAATCATCCCAATCATTTCTTCTTGACTCATTTTTCCATGGGAGAAAAAATAAATCGGTGGCTACCTCTGGAAAGGCTCGGCATCAAGAATTTTTTAAATTTGATACATCCCTCGAACCCTTTAAAAGCTTAAAGTTTAATAACAGTACCATGACGTACCTGTTTTATAGCATAACTGATGAGGATGGGCAAGATTCTGATATAGCGCTGGAGCTTACTCAAAGGGTAAGGTCTCATAATAGGGCGGAAACTACGAGCATTTATGTACAAGCTACAAACGATGATGGAAGCCTGAACCAAGTATCCACCAACTTATTCAGGCGAGGGCATTTCGGTTGGCTCTATAATTTTTTAATACTATTGGCTACTGAAAATGATGATGTCCCCCGAACCATGGAGGAAAAAACAGAGGCAATTTCAACACTGCGAATTGAATTAGGCAGTCCATCGGACACCGAAAGGTGGGCTCAATTTCTTTTACAGATTAGGCAAAAACGAAATTCGGTTATGTCCCGATTGGCGAAAATGAGCAAGGAATCTCTGATAGAACTACTTGTAAAAATTTTTAAAGGGGAAATGCCTTCAAAGACCGAACACGCTCAAGGTTTAACTGCCCCTTCATGTGAATATCCGAGATTGAACTCGTGTTATTCATGCCCAAACATCATCCCTAAAAATTATTTGTTCATTGAACTAAGTGGAGAATTTGACCGGTTGATAAAATCAATCGAAACCACTGAGCATGATGTTGTTCGAAAGAAGGAATCGTATTTTCTTATGAATTTATTAACCCTACTTGATGAAGGCATCAACTTTTTCGGGGAGGATTATATTGAAGCGTATATTAGAATCCAACATGTACGCGATAATCTTAGCAAACTATCCGACAAAATTAATATTGAATAAGGTGGACAACTTGGAATTAAAACTGTCTCAGGAACTGTTCGGAAACGCAATGGTAAGTGTTGTGGAACAAATTCAATTCGATGAAACTGAAAATGAACGATTTTTGATCACATTTTCAGCATTAAAAGAAAATGGGTTTATTGTTGCGGACTCTTTCCTCGATCACGTGTGGATTATGCCGTGTAAGATAAAGGCTAACGATTTTCGGCTAGAGTTTGATATCGAAATATACAGAGACTTAAATCAAGCTGTCAAAGCCTTTATCACCTTACGGAGATCCGCCGGGGTAAGTCCACATAAGTGTTACGACGAAGTGCAATTGCTTAAGAAGACGATAAGGGTTACCAACGGGTTGAAAAGGACAGATGAGCTTAAACACATGATGTCAACTATGGCAGCGCCGAGGGCTTATTCCCTTTCAAATTTGTTGAAGACCTTCATCAGTTTCTTTCCCTGTGAACATGGTGAGGAGATACTGGCAATCTGTAATACTGTCGCTTTCGCAAAATATGGGAGCAGAGACTTGCCCCACTTTCATGATGTCTTAGTATTCAATGATATCGTAAATGATTTTTTTCAGACAAAACCGGTCGAGCAGACCCTGAAATTTATGCCAATTATGATTTGGTGGCTTATTACCAATATCTTGCCTCAGCGACCTACGGAGCTACTTTTAATGAATAGGGACTGTCTGGAACATAAGTCTGATGGCTCCTTGTGGCTTAAAGTGCCGAGAATCAAGAACGAAAATGATTCTCCAGAAAAAATGATCAAATACGATTCAATCCAAATAGATCGTAAAGCGTACCAACTTTTCTCTTTATACAAAATAAAGCTCGCTGAATTAGGCATTGAAGATCACTACCTTTTTCCAAGGGATTTTTATCAAATGTTCAGGAAAAGACCAAAACGACAGGCATTTAATAGAATGACTCTATATAATTTCGACGTTTTATTGGAGGAGTTCTATAAAGAGGTCGTTGAGGGACTATATTCGGAAACAAGCCTTGAGAGAATCAAACCTGGAGATACCAGGCACTTTGCGATAATTAATATGTTTTTACAAGGTTTCAATATGCTTTCCATCGCTAGAATGGCAGGTCATGATGTGATTGCCACTCAGGAGAATTATTACTCACATGCAGAACATTTTTCTCAATCATATGTCTATATACTCGCTCAAAATATACTTGAACGAAAGCTCTCCGAAACTATGCCGCATGGATTTATTGGCTGGAGGCGTGGTGCATATGATAGAGGAAAGATTTACGATAACCAAGACACCTTAAATATGTTAAAGGTAGATTTTGGATATTGTAAGGAAAAAAGCGACATCTTCCCTACCACATGTGTAGAGGATTGCAGGTCATGCAGCAACTATGTTTTTAAACCGGACATTGATCAATACGAACAAGGGATTGAATGGCTCCAGGACTATTCCGCCGCGCGTGAACAGCGTATGAATGAGGTCCTTTTAATAATGAAGGAGCAGTGCAGTTCGTCGCTCCTATCGACTCACCCTCGCTCTGAAGAATTATTGAAGACAAATTCAATGAAGCTAATAAGCTGCATGAATCAAAAAGCAATGATTGATTCAAAATTGATGGAGGAAGGCAGATATGACTAAGGCGCAAGAAGGACGGGCTGCGACAAAAGGCAGACCGTCCAACTATAGTGACGAGCAGCTCAAAGAATTGGCGTTAGAGATAAAAAATAAATTCAAAGGAAAAAAACTGACCTATCTTTTCTTGGAAAAGGAAACCGGAATCGGAAGAAATACATGGAGCAGACGCATTTCTGAAACGATCGAGGAATTAAATAAACCTATTGCACGGTCAATCGGATTGTCCGATAGTGATGATGTTTACTTCCCAAACATTGAACAAATCTTTGAAATCTACAAAAACGATAAGAACAAAATAATCAATGAACTTCTTTTCATCGAAACAGCATTCTATGACCTCTACAATGAAGCTATAAATCTGAAAGAGGAACTCAATCGAAGAAAAGTTCACAGCGAGGAGTTAAGAAAGAAAAACGATGATATACGGCTATTGCGGGAACAGGTAAAACATTACGAGCAACTTTACAATCAGCTAATGGTTTCAAGTGCATTCCCTCACCTGCAATCCCAGAACCAGATTAAGGATAATTTGATTCGGTTTGATAAGAAAAACAAGAAACATTTAACTCTTGAAAACTTAGAAACCTTGTTTGAAACGGAGGAAGGACTTGATTACGAGGGTACTGATAACAACCACAACCTGTCAAACATGGAAAACAGGTTTAGCAATATATTCAAAAAGGACCGTTAGGTCCTTTTCACTGTTTTTTTATTGAATAAGGCAATTTTAAACAAAATAACCAGGGAAACCCCTGGCTAAAAAGAGAGATTAAATAATTTATTCTTTTACTCTTAGTAATCTTAAACTATTTAAAGTAACCAGCAGAGTAGCCCCCATATCAGCAAATATCGCAATAAATAGGGTTAACCATCCAGGTATGACCAATAATAATGCAACAGCTTTAATCGCTAACGAGAAGGTAATGTTTTGCTTGATAATTGCCAATGCCTTACGGCTCAATTTAATGGTATATGGCAACTTGCTTAAGTCGTCGGACATTAGAGCAATATCAGCCGTTTCTAAAGCCGTGTCGGTTCCTGCACCACCCATCGCTACACCAACAGTTGAAGCAGCAAGAGCTGGAGCATCATTCACACCATCTCCGACCATTGCTACACTTTGTTGCTTTGAACGAAGTTCCTTAATGAAATACAGCTTATCTTCTGGAAGCAAGTCAGCTTTAATGTTAGAAACGCCAACTTGTTTTCCGATGGCTTCGGCAGTTCGTTTGTTGTCACCTGTAAGCATAACGGTTTCTATTCCCATATTGTTTAACTTGCCGATAACTGCTTTGGATGATTCCCTCATTTCATCGGCTACGGCGATGAATAAAAGTATCTCTTTTTCTGTCCCTAACACCATCACCGTTTTACCTTGCATTTGCATTTCAGCAATTTTTTCTTTCCTGTCACTCGAAATGCTTCCGTGCAATTCTTCAAACAAATTTGGACTTCCCACATAATACATTTCATTATTCACTTTGGCTTTAACGCCTTTACCCGTAATTGATTGGAAATCCTCGACAGATACATCATTGAATTTCAGTCCATTTTCTTCTGCTTTTCGCATTATTGCTGAAGCAAGAGGATGCTGCGATCCTTTTTCAATGGCTGCTGTGATTAGCAACAACTCATTCTGATCTCCACCAAAAGTTTGAATGTCCGTCACAGCAGGAACACCTTTTGTTAATGTTCCTGTTTTATCAAAAGCAATGGCTCTAAGGGCTCCTGACTCTTCTAGATGAATACCGCCTTTAATTAACACGCCATTTTTTGCTGCATTTCCAATGGCAGTAACGACAGCAACGGGAGTTGAAACAACCAAGGCACAAGGGCAACCAACAACGAGGACCGCAAGTCCCTGGTAAACCCACTCACTCCAAATCCCTCCGAAAAAGAGTGGGGGAATGATTGCGATGAACAGTGCCAAAACGATGATCAAAGGCGTGTAATATTTCGCAAATTTATCAACGAACGTTTGAGAGGGTGCCCGTTCTGCTTGGGCTTCTTCGACTAAATGGATTATTTTCGAGATCGTTGTATCTTCAACCCGTTTTGTTACTTTAACTTCAAGTAATCCTTCTTCATTTAACGTTCCTGCAAACACTTCATCATCAATGGTTTTTGCTACTGGGACACTTTCACCTGTAATGGCAGCCTGATTTAGTGTTGAAGTCCCTTTAATGACTACTCCATCCATCGCAAGTTTTTGACCAGGTTTCACAATCATAATGTCTCCGACTTGAATATCCTCAACGTGGACCATCATTTCTTCATTTCCACGACGAATTAATGCTTCTTTCGGGGCAATATCCATTAACGATTCAATGGATTGACGAGCTTTATCCATTGAATAACGCTCTAGGGCTTCACTGATGGCAAACAGAATCACAACCGTTGCCCCTTCACCCCATTCACCAATCAACGCAGCTCCTATAATGGCAATGGTCATTAGCGTATTCATATCAAATTTTAATCGGCTTAAATTTTTGAGACCTTTAATAAACAGCGAATATCCACCGATTAAAATGGACGCTGCATAGCCAATTGTCGGAAGGATGTGATTTTCCCCGTATTGCTCACCTAAAAACCAACTAATCACAAGCAATATAGCCGAAATATAGACCTTGATGTTCTCTTTTTGCTTCCAGAACAGTTCTCGCTCTACCTTTTTTTCATTTTCATCTCGTAATTTCAGGTTCTCAAAAGCACCTGCCTTTTCAAGTGCTTCTATGGTCGTATTGCCCGTAACCGTAATTTTGGAAGCACCAAAGTTAACTTTTGCATCTGAAACACCATCCAGGTGTTTCACGTTCGTTTCGAACGTTTTAGCACAGTCAGCTCAGGTGAATCCTTGAACACGGTATGTTTTCGATTCTTGTTCATTGACTATTACTTTTTGATCAGACATTAACCTGTCCCTCCTGTTTATGGGCTAATGCGAACATCATTATCTGCTTGATATGTTCATCATCTAACGAATAAAATGCGAGTTTACCCTCTTTTCGAAACTTCACGACACCTTGTTTATGAAGTGTTCTCAAATGATGGGAGGCATTGGCGACGGTAACACCTACGATATTCGCAATATCACATACACAAAGCTCTTCATCCTGGCAGAGAGCGTAGGTGATTTTTGCCCTATTTTCATCAGCAATCGCTTTTAACATTTGAGCAACACTAGAAATGTCTACTGCTTTTAAATCTCCTTGTATTCGATTCACTTTTTCTTCGTCATAACAATAGATTTCGCAAGTATCCTTTTTCATATTCCCACCTCGGTTCATTCAAACGTATTGTCAAAACTTTTATAAGAAATAGGTTATAAAATCCTATGATAGAGGGCTTTTTAAGCAAAAAAATTGCCACCCCCTGAATTCTGGAGATAATTGAGGTTACCACACACTCAATTCCCAGAAAGGAAGTGACAAGTTGTACCCTCAAATTATAACCTATTTATTAACTTTAATTAAGTACCAAGATCAAATAATCCGGACTCTTCTTACGCTGCTTATTGGCAAGAACATGTTTGATAAGTCGAAAGAACAGCCAGTGAATCAGCCTTATCGAAAGCTCCAGGTGGATGAACTTCCTGTTATCGAGACTTTTCAAAAGCTGGATTATAAAACCCTAATGAAAGAGTACTCCGAAGAAAAAGGTAAGACACTAAAGCCTGTCAGACGTCATGCCAATTCCAAAACATCCGTACCATCCAACATTTTCTGCCCAAAGTGTGGTGCTCCAGCAGATTACCTTTATGCCAATAATGGAGGAAACGGACAGTACCAATGTAAGGTGTGTGCGTGTCTGTTCAATCAGAAAAACCAGTATGCCAAGGAAGCCATCCTGAAATGCCCGCATTGCTTGAAGACCCTTGAAAAAGTGAAGGAACGGAAAGACTTTGATATCTACAAGTGCAAGAATAATGCGTGTTCCTTCTACCAGCGGAACCTAAATGGACTTTCGTCCAAAGATAGAAAACGATTCAAGAAGAACCCCCAGGATTTCAAGATGCGATACCTATTTCGCCAATTTCACATTGAGTACAAGCCACTTTCCAAGGAGTCACCCAAGAAGCCAAAAGTGGATTTATCTAGACTGTATGTGTCGCCCCACACCCTGGGACTCATCCTGACTTACCATGTGAATTATGGACTGTCCGCCCGAAAGACAGCTGCCTTAATGAAGGATGTTCATGGTGTGGATATCTCCCACCAAAGCATCCTGAATTATGAGAACAGTGTGGCCTTGCTTCTCAAGCCGTATGTGGACCATTATCCTTATGAGCTTTCCGACCAGTTCTGCGGCGATGAGACGTATATCCGGGTGGGTGGCCGCTGGCGCTATCTGTTCTTCTTCTTCGATGCGGTGAAAAAGATCATTCTGGCCTATCCCGTATCCCGGAATCGGGATACACAAGCAGCGATTCTGGCCATTGATGAAGTCTTGACGAAGTTCAAGGAAGTCCCGGAGGACTTGACCATCGTAGTTGATGGTAATCCGATTTATCTACTGGCCCAGCAATTCTTCGCCCAACATGGAATATCATTCGACATCAAGCAAGTCATCGGCCTTACGAACGAAGATCCAGTATCGGCTGAATACCGGCCGTTGAAACAGATCATCGAACGGCTGAACAGGACCTTCAAAGGCAACTATCGTCAAACGTACGGTTTTGGATCCGAACAAGGTTCCGTCTCCTATGTGACACTGTTTGTGGCTTATTTTAACTTTTTACGGCCACACTCAGCGCTGGAAGGGAAGGTCCCGGTCCTTCAACCAGAGTTGCTTCAACTGCCTAACATGCCTGCCAGATGGACCAAACTGATTGGTTTAGCCCAGGATTGGATCGAAGACCAGACAGCCTAGCTTTTGTTTAGCAGAGCCCCTTAACCAGCAGGCGGCGAAGCGTACTCTTGACAAACCGAACTTGCCAATGGTTTAAAATTGGAAAAACCAAGGGCTTATTTGGTATGCCTTCTTTTGTCCTCTTCGCCCTTAATGAACACATCACAAACCATTGGCGTGTTTGTCAAGAGCGACTGCGGCAGCACTTTCTCAAGTTCCGTGAAGAAATCCATCCCTTGGAATTGATTTTTCATAGAACTTTTGACACTACCCATTCAAATATCCGCTTGAATAAAGTATACCCCTTCTGCACCGTTTCATTCAAGTTTTTATTTGAATGTTTTTCTTAATGCTTCTGTCTTTTTACCTAAGTCAGCTGGTTGTTAAAACAGGAATGTGAATAAGGCATCAAATGTTTTGTTTTCAAACAAAATATAAATTCCTAATCCTATGAAGACAATTGGAACAATCCAACGTTGATACTTCTCAATTTTTTCGGATACAAAATCCAAGTTGGCTAAACGATAACCGACATAGAGTAAAATTCCAATCATAATCAAAAAGACAATAATAGAAACTATGATTTCAGTCACGTTTAATGTTGTGAAATACGGTACATATATGGAAAAATCATCTGCACTGGAAGATAATACAATGAAAGTGACCGTCACAAATAATTGATTAAACCTACCTGAGGAAAATAGCGATAAAATGCTGCCTTCATCTTCATCCTCGTCGCCCTTAACCCATATCTTTATACCTAAGTAAAGTGGTAAAAGCCCAAGTAGTCCTATAACCCATTTTTGGGAAATTAGGTTAGTAACACCAAAAGCTACTAAAAGACTTGCTCCTATAACAATTATCGTTCCAATATACTTTCCTATCCAAATATGTTTTTCCTGTCCTTTTTTGATTTGTGAAAATAATAGAATTAAAATGACAAGGTAATCAATACCAGTTGCTACATAAATAGCTGCGGCTGTAAGTATAGTTGTTATCATTTTTCAACCTCCACTTCCCGGTGTGTCAGCACAAATTGAACATTTATGCAAACACTAAAAATATCTACTGTCTGAAATCCTGTTGTAATCGATTGACCTTTTCTTCGTCATTCAATAGATCTCGTAAGTATCTTTATTCATATTCCCACCTCTTTCTCATTCAAACTTTTACTTGAATATAGTATACCTCTTATTCATTTCCTCATTCAAGTATTTACTTGAATGAAAATAAAAAAGAATTGGGGGAATCCCAATTCTCGCAATGAGTGTTTTTGTTACAAACCTGACACGTCAGTTTTAGGTGAATAATCTTGCCCATTGATTAGACAGAAGAAGCTGCCATTGCAGCACATTTATATATTTAGTATTGGGCTCTCTTTTTTTGTGCGAATGTCTAATTACAATGCCGATAAATACATAAAAATTTTTTCTCATTGTAAGTATCTAAGTGGATGGATAATGTACAAAAATATCCACTCATCCGCTATTTATGTACAGGAAGTTAATTATGTACAAACAACAAATCATAAAGAAACACATGGTGCATAAGAATTAGGATAAGATTTTTGTTAATGTGCACACCCATTTATAGAGATACCTTTAGTTCAGTAATAGTGGAGTTATCATCAAATGGAGCTTCGCTTTTTCCTAAAAGCATTGGAGAAATAAACAATTTTATTCACCCACCTCTAAGCTATTTTATCAAGAATGGTCAAAGGTTTCATTGGGAGTTAGAGGAAGTTACAGTGTGCCTTAATTAAGCTAAACCCTTGATAACAAAGGGTTTTTAAGAAAAAATACACACTTGATTGTGGTTTGTTTTATGGTATAATTATTACAAGAGGCAATAAAAGGGAGGGAATTATGTGAATACACTACTTAGCGCGGCAAATGCTGCCATTCAATATAACAGAGGAAGACAAACAGGATTAGCAGGACTTGCAGGTATTGGGATTGCAATACTCATCGCATGTTTTTGGGAATACCTTTTACCAATCTTTGATTTTATGGGAATCGTTGATTTTTTAGATAGACAAGGACTTATTTTTGAAGGTGAGGGTGGTCTTACAGCTTTTATTCTGTTTACCATTGCTGTTAGAGCATGTATCGTATTTACAGTGGTTGGCACAATACTAATCGTATTTGGACTTCTACTATCTAGAATATTTTCTTCAGAATGGGCGGTTAAGATATTTGTTATTCCGCCGTTAATGTTATTGATGATTCCAGTGGTTATTTTTTGGATGAAAGGGATGTTATAACAACTCCAAGAGCGGTTAAAAATCAATTAAAGACTTTGCGTAAGGATAGAGAAAAAGAACTTCAAAAGCCGATTGTAGAGGTGATTAAAGAGTCATATGAGATTTTGCCAACAGATCGAGCTTTAACAAGGCTAGATAGACTACCTACTCTAGGAGATTCAAACTTCCTATTAGCTATAACAAAGAAAAACGATATATATGTGGTTGTTCCCAGAGTAAAGGGAATGTTTAGTGGACACCATTTGTCCGATGAATGGCCAGCTGAAAAATTATCTATTGAAAGAACGATTAATATTACAAAAGATATGAAATTGGAATCTAGTTTAAAAATTGAACGAATGATACCTCCGTTTGCCCGAAGTGACTATCGTTTAGATAAATTAAATAAGGACGACGTTAAACATTATATTGTTGCAAATGACGAAGTGTTTTCAAATGTGTATTCTGAGTTAGCATCTAGCCAAGGCTTTATAAACTATGTAAATGATGAAGTAAATGGCTATTTTGAGAGAAAAGAGAATTTACAGAAACAGGTGACTAATGCTTCAACCACCGAGGAATTTAATCAAAAAGTAGAATTGCTAAAAGAAATGAATGCCTATAACGAAGATATTGTTAGATTAATGTGGGAATCGGCAAAGCAAGAACAATAAAGGAGTCTATTTAATGGACAATATCACTGAAACAGAAAATCGTGAGGTTATTGCACTGTTAGAACCCTTCAAAGAGAAAATAACAAGTGCAAATGCCTGGGATGCTTTTGTGAAGGAACACGATGAAAAGCTTCCTAGTGCGAGAGTATTGATTTATAAATTTGGTTCATGGAACAATGTAAAAAAGGAATTAGGCATTAAAAATAAAAGAGAAAAATACTCGGAACCCTACTCAAAAGAGGAATTAAAAGAGATTGCTCTAAAGCATAAAGGACATATGTTAAGTAAAAGAATATGGGATGAATATGCAACTTTACATGACCTCCCTTCCGCTCAAACATTTATTAATGCGTTTGAAAAATGGAGTGAGATAAAAGGATTTGTAGGTATTCAAACAGAGTTGAAAAAGCCTAGCACATATACAAAGGGCCAATTAAAAGAAATACTTAAAAAGCATGGGAAGAATTATGAGAGTAGATACCAGTGGGACGTTTATGCCAAAGAGAATAAGCTTCCAAAATATCAAACCCTAAGAAAACATTTTACCTATGATGAAATATTGAAGATCGTAAAAAAACCAAAATCATTAAAAGGAACGTTGGTTACAAAAGAGGATTTAATTGAAGTTGCCTTAGAGCATAAAGACGTATTTTTTACCTCTATGGCTAAATGGGATGTATATGCAGAGGAGAAGAAATTACCAAAAAGTAATACTTTCCATAAAAAATTTGGAACATGGAAAAAAGCAAAGATTGCTGTGACTAAAGCACAATTAACTAAATGATACGAGAGCATGCTAACTATAGATAAAGAAGGAGTATTTATGATTAATATAATAGGTCTTTGCTTCATGGTTGTTGCAGTTGTTTTTATGGTTGCATTTAACGATGTAAAGAGGAATTAGAGATAGTTTGAATTAACGACATAAAAAGCAAAGCTATTCACTAACTAGTATTGGGGATATTAAATTGGCTAGAATGACCAAGAAGCAAATGAGGCAACAAGAGGAAGGGATAAAAGCTTTGCTACTCTTAGTTGGTGGAGCTTCCTACTGGTATACCAAATCCATAGAAACAACGATTGTTATTGTAGGAGTCCTTATAGCTCTAATTATTGTCTATACGATTATACAGGCAATCCAAAGGAAAGAAAGACTTAGAAAGTCTGGAATTGAGATTATAGATAAAATGGACGGTATTCACTTTGAACACTATCTAAAAGAATTATTCCTTACACAAGGATATAAAGTAAATGTAACAAAAGCATCCGGAGACTATGGTGCTGATTTAATTTTAAAAAATGATAATGATAAAATTGTAGTTCAAGCGAAGCGATATTCTAAAAACGTTGGTATTAAAGCTGTACAAGAAATCAGTGGAGCAAAAACATACTATGATGGAACTGAAGCGTGGGTTGTAACCAATAGCTATTTTACAAAAGCAGCCAAAGAATTAGCCTCAAAATTGGGTGTGAAACTCTTTGATCGGGACGAATTAATTGCTCTTATTCTTAAAATGAATCCAAACGCAACATCTATACATAACACTCCTGTTAAAAAGGCCCAAGGGTGAGATTTTCGTTGTAATAGAGGTGGTGATAAACATGTTGTTTAATCCTGTAGTAATTAGATCCTTATGTTATGCGGGTTTAATTTCAAGTGTTCTAGCAATCTTAGTGTGTTATATATTCCAGGAATATGAGCCGGTTATGGCAAAAGGGTTTAGTTTACTAATATGGAGTTGTGTTTATTACTTACATAAAAAGCGTGGTACTTGGTGAAAGGCTACATTACAAAAAAACAGCACCCTAGAGTTTTCTAGTTGGTGCTGTTTTTTATTTGGTCAATCATGTCCCATACCGAGTTTGTTATGACATACATTTGATGAACTTCTTCATCATGAATATCCTCTACGGTCATTAACTCTAAATTAATATCTGCCTTTTGATTATCTTTGTAGGTTATAGATAAAGTAATAGTGTTGGTTTCTTGATCCATAAATCCTTTATTAACCTTGTAGTCCAGAGCTTTTATTGTTCCATTACGGGAAATTTTTTTTATGATATCTTCCGTTACAGCAAACTTGTCAGGATTATCAATTTTAAATAAATCCTTAGAAATTGAATCTGGATAAAAGCTTGAGAGGAATATATCTATATCATTTTTCAGTAATCCTGTAATAAAGTACTTAACTACTTCTTCTTTAGGGTCAGAATCATGGCTTTCTTCCTCTTCATGGGTAGGATTAAAGAAGCCAATTTCCGCTTCACCACCATTCTTTTCAATAAATTCCGTGGTTTCTTGTACATAACTATTATTTTTTTCTATTTCCGCTAATACCTCATTTTGTGTTTCTTCTAAATCTAAGCTATGTTTACCTAAAGTTGGGCTGATAAATATATAGAGAGAAATACCAACTATAAACAGACCACCAACAAGGCTCCAGACAAGTTTGGAACTCATTATTGAGTTGCTCCTTCAGCAGCTTCTAGGTCTTGTCGTAATATTTTCCATTGGTTTGCGATATTCGCTTGGCTTGTCTTAATTTCGACATACTCACTTCTTAAATAATCTTTATCAATCTCGGTATCTGTTTTATTAGCCATATCAACCGCATTAAGTAGTAATTGGTGGGAACGATTAATCAATACAATTAAGTTCTGATGTGCTTCAAATAGTTCTGGATCCGCATCAACCGCTTCAACTTCTGTTACTAGCTTGTTAGACTGTTCAATTGTCCCTTTGATTGCTGTTGCGAATTGCTCTCTACTGTAAGTTTGAGTATAAAGGCCATCTACTGAATCATTAAATGTTTTGAGAATCGTAGTCATTTCCTTGATAAATCCTTGTAGAGATTTATCGTATTCCTCTAAATATGATTTATTTTCTTCAGTTACCTCTAAATCAGCTGTAGCAGGCTTTTCTTTTGAAGAACAAGCTCCAAGAACCAATACAGATAAAATGAGTGTTAATGAGAAAACTAGCTTTATTTTCATTTTCATTCCCTAAATCCTCCGAATTGTAAGGGGGAACCGTCCCCCCGTTTTTTAGATTAGAATGGTACTACAAGCGCTGGATTTATCGCATTTATCTTGTTTTTGGTCCAAGCACCTTTATGGACTTCAAAGTGTAAGTGAACCCCTTGAGAGTCGCCAGTATTCCCCATAAGACCTAAGAATTGACCTTGTTTTACCGTTTGCCCTGTACTAACTGCTCGATTTTGCATGTGTGCATAAACCGTCTCATATGCTTGTCCACCGATATTATGTTGAATGTAAACGACATTACCATAGGAACTAGAATATTGAGACAGCCTAACTACTCCATCAGCAGCCGCAACTACAGGAGAATCTAATGCTCCCGGAACTGGAGGAGCAATGTCGGCTCCGTAGTGCATTCCACCACTTCGATTTCCGAATCCAGATGTATTACGACCAATTGCGGGTTTCATGAATGAACCCGGTTGTAGTTGAGGGATTTTTGCCCCGTTTGCTTCGTAAGTCGCTGCATTCTTAAAGGCTTCTGCATTAGTTAGGACCTTATTTACATACCATTCAGCATGGTTATAATGCCAAACTGCTCCGCGAGGGTCGTTAGCATATCCGTTTTTTGATAGATAATGTGCTGCGGTATGAACGCTATCTTCAACATTCCATGGATCAGCTTTGCCGTCACCATTTCCGTCAACTCCATATCCCCGACCTTGTGCGATAACTGTTAAACTTGTAATATCTACACTTGGAGATACCCTTCCACCACCGATATTGTAAGACCAGCCGACCCACGTTGCTGGCATGAATTGCATGTGGCCAACAGCACCAGCAGATGAAAGCATTGTAGGATGAGTACTAAATCCAGTTTCTACAAAATGTATAGCCGCCAAAGTATACCAGTGAACTCCGTATTTCTTTTCGGCTGAGAGGTAATAAGGCATGAATTGCGGTGGCACTCCTCCTCCTGGGGTAATGGTACCATCGAAACCTATAAATCCTCCTCCATATGAACCTCCACCTCTTGCGGAAAGCCATTGGGTATATTCAATAGTTCCTCCCATAAAGAGATAGTTAGCTTCAACTAATTTCTTATCATTTAGTTCCAAACTATATGAATTTAGAACATTATCAAAAGTGCCGTAGTCTGTACGTTGAGTTTTTTCAGAAGTGAAATATTGGTGTCTAGTTTTTGTAGTAGTCTTTACTTCTATCTTTCTCTCAGTATCAACAGTTACGTATTTAGTATTTAATTTCGTTACATATACCGTTTCAGTTTTACAAGTTTCTTTATATTTAGGGGGATCTTCCGATATAATTTTCCGCTCACATACTTCCTTTTGAACAGGAACCTGGATTTCTTCCACGACTTTTTTGGTTGTTTGTTCTATGACTGTTTTATATGTAGTTTTAGTACTACTTTTCCAATCAGAAACATGTGCTGTGTAACTAAAAGAAGTTGAACCATTCCAATAATCTACGTGCTCGAGTTTATCTACATTATTGTTTTCCCTTTTAACATCGCCAGTCGTACATTTTCCATCTTCACATACGGTTACTTGTGTTTCTTTCCACTCATTGTAACTACCATACTCAAATTCAGGAGCTAGGGCTTCAGCCATCTTTTTAATGGCTTCTTTTACATCCTCATTTTTTGAGAAGGTGTCTATCTGAACAACAGCTGCGATAAGTTTTTCGGGAACCCTGTAAGGCTTTTCAATAGGATTGCCCATATCTACAGTTGCATTTGCCCGCTCGACAATGTAGCTATGAAGTTTCTGATCTTCACCTGTCAGTCCTTCACCGGTTCCAAAGAGAAATGACCAAGCGAGCGAAACAACAAGTAGACCAATTATTACAGCCAGGGCAATCCCGAGTACGGGAAGCCCGACTGCACCAGCGATCCAAGCAAGTAATTTACCTAAAAGAACAGCAAACTTTTTAACAGCTAACTTTATTAGTTTAGCAGCGATTTTGCCACCTTTTTTAGCTAGCTTTTTTACAGCTTTTCTTCCCTGGCTTTTAGCTTGACCTTCTGCGAATTGCCTTAACTGAGATTTTTCATTTTGTTCTCTTTCAGGAGGCAACATGCTATCACCCCTTTAAAGATTCAGTGAAGGACTTATTTCTAAACTTTTCATTTAGTTGTCTAGTCATATTACGTTTGTTAGGTTTTGTACGAGGTAGAAGATTATTAACGTTATAGATATCATCTACTTCCGTTGTGCTAGTATATGATTCATTTTGAGTCACAACCAAGCGTTTCGTACTAGCAATGGTTTCACAAGGACGTTGTACAACCTCATTTACTGTTAGACGTGCATCACCACGTCCATAAGGAGAAATACGATATTCTTGTCCATCCTTTTTACCAACTAAATAGCTTCGGTTGCGATCTACTACCATTCGAATATCTGACATTTCAGCAACCGCTTGCTGTTGAGTATATTGACCGTTATCTACCAATTGGTTGTAACTTTGAACTTCTTGAACCACTCTAGGATTCTTAGGAGTATTACGGTTAGCAATTATTCTATTAGGATTTACATTAATTGAACGGTTAAGTGTAAGTCTGCCACCGCCACTATCCTCTTTATAAACATTAGAAGCGGAAGTGAACTGTCCATCTTGAATACTTAAATCTTGAAAAATGGTTTCCCCTTTTGCTAATGAAGAATCCCCAGAAGCGATACGTGAAACAGTTTGGATATTTCCTGTTTTATCTCTAACTTGAATGACTGATTGACCTCTAGTTGTCACCATACGGATTGCGCCGGACGCAATTTGCTCTTGTCCTTTAGGACCGACCATTTGCACCATTTGTTGGATTTCAGATATCTCTTTCACTTGGTCATTTACTAGGTTGTCATAAGGCGTTCTTGAAGTTGCCCCCATTTTATAACCTCGAACTCCACCAGCAACACCACTAAGATAAGCATTTGCATTTCTAAAGTTGGCTTGCTTTTCAACCACATTCTCAGGCACATGAGCCTTATAGTGACTTACAAAAGATTTCCCCATTGCACCAACTGTTTTTACTCCCGTTGTCATAATACTTTCTGATGTACCTCTGTTACTCCAAGCTTCCTTAACACCTAGAACCGATCCGATCGCACCAGCAGCAAATTTCGTATCACTTACAAATTGCGTGGCAGGTGTAATTCCTGAAAACTCACCAACAAATGCAGTAGTTCCAGCACCGAGGCCACTTAATCCTTTTACTACTTTGTTCCCGTTTAAAACTTTGTGGTCTAGTGGGATATGTCTTGGTAAACCTCCATCACTAGGAGCTTTTGTCATCAGACTACTAAACTGTTTTGCAAATGTTTCTGGAGCACCTTGCGTATCCCATTGTTGAAGCGCCTGAGTTTCGTTGATTCCATGTGATCTAGCATTTTGTAAATATGAAGCTTTTAAGCTTTGAGTTTTCATTCCAGCTAAATGTGATGCAACAAAGTCAGTATTTACCGACTTACCAGAATACAATGAGGCATTTTGTACTCCACTTGTTGCCCCTTTTACAGCTAATAAACCTTCTCTAGCTCCTTTACCAATAACTGATCCTACTTGATTACCAACCTCATTAATAAATTCTTCTTTATTAACCAGTAATGATTCAGAGGCAGGACCAAGTTTGTTACTTGGCATAGAGGAAACTGTTTTAGATATAGAAATTTTCTTTTCTTGTACAGCTTTATCCCATGCTGAGTTTCTATTGGCAGTATGAGTTTGTATATCTTTATCTGTAGCGTTAGGTGGTAAAGGATTCGAAGTGTCATAATCTTTCATAAACCCTTCTTTGTTATCCCTTGCCCAATCATTTGTAAGACTATTTACCGTTGAAGCTAAATCTTTAGCTTTTGCACTTGAAGCACCAAGACCTACTTTTCCAATTGCATTTGTGGCAATAGCTCCTATTGCATTCTTTTTCTCTTGAACAGCCTTATCCCATGCCATGTTTTTGTTTTGATTGTGCTTTTGGATATCAGCATCGGTCGCATTCATAGGTAATGGATTGGAAGCATCATAATCTTTCATGAACGCATCTTTATTATTTTTCGCCCAATCATTCGTTAAGTTATTAACGGTTGAATCCATTAAATCAGAAGCCTTAGCTACTTTTCCGCTTGTTGACTTCATTTCTCCAACAGTGTTACGGGCATCTTTTAAGAATTCGGATTTCTTACCAGCTACTTCCTTATCCCACATTTTGTTAAGGGCATGGTCGTCAGCATCTGGGAATCGTTCCTTTAAGCCTTTCATGAAGCTTTCTTTATTATCTGTAGCCCAAGCATTTGCTTCATTATCTGCAAGTGTATTGGCTAGTTTTTCATCAGCTAACTTTTCACCATTCATAACACCTTTAAATTTATCTGCAAAGGCACTACCACCCGCTTTTAAACGATTAGCCACTCCTTCAATTCCAGCCATACCTGAACGTCCGGCTAGGCCACCAACAATTCCACCGCCAGCAAACCCAATTTGACCTAAAGCAGCGGAACCCATTGGACCCATTGGTGAACCAGCCACTGCACCTGCCATCCCAAATACAGCCTTCCCCATTTTAGAGGTAACTTCTCCGGACTTTAACATTCTTTCTGCACGAGCAGTAGAACCAGTATCTGTTCCAGCTCCAGCCAAGACCCCTTTCGGATTATCGCTTTCTTCTTTTGAGTCTGCCCCTTTACCAGTTGCTTTTTCTATTCCTTGCCCTAATCCTTTTCTTACTGCTTGAGAGAATGAATCCCCGTTTAAAGCACCTTTAGCAGAGGCATACATACCCATAATTGCGGAACCGCCCATCATTGCTGCAGCTCTGCTCAGGTTATTGTTCATTTGACCGCCTAAACCAATTAATGAACGAATACTTTCTGTTATCGGTATGAAAATGATATATAGAATCACACTGCTAAGACCAAAATCATCTTTTGCTACTGCGGTTACCACCCAATATGTAAAAGCATGGATAGACTGCACTAGAACGGTACCAGTAAACTCTTTAAATACTCCTACTGTAATTGCTTTCGTTTGTGGAATTAAATAGAGAGCAACCGCTACAGGTGATACGATCATCAATAGCATGATGGTTAATGACCTCATCATATAGAAGAAATTTGCCCATATCCAAAGCCCTAATAGAACAAGTCCTATAAGTATTCCACCAATTGGTCCTTTATCTAAAAAGGTATCAACCTTTCCTAACGTATCACCGTCTATCATCTCTTTGGCACTTGCAAATCCATTTATAAACATCGAATTGACAGCGAAGATCAATTCAAATATAGTGCTAAGATTAAAGAATAATAGAGCTACAATTATAAAATCTTTGAAATATTCCAAAACGCTTGTGCGGTTGGACGGATTAATTCCTGATGAAGAGATCCTCATTCCCGCTATAATAATAGAAATAAGGATGATTCCAACTGCAAGTGATTGCATAATAGCCATCCCTTGTGCAACAACACCAAACTGATTCTCGTCGAATATTCCATAATATTTGTCATTGTTTTCGTAAATTAACGTATGAAGAGAATCGAGGTCCCCTTTAAAGGGGGCATAAATCCATCCCCACATCTTTTCAAATAAAATTTTAAAGAGTTCTAATATTTTATCTTGCATGACTTCACCCCTCTTTCTCTAAGAAATTATTATCTTTGTTCTAACTGCTTTCTACGTTGCATTTGTTCTTCATAAACCGCTTGGTTAGATTCAATGAAGAATAACTCTTCCTTACTTGGGTTGGTTTGTAACCATACAGAACTTTTACCCATACGGAGGATTCCTTCACCTTTATCTGGATTACCGAACAGGATATTGAGTTCACCCGCTGAAAGATCGAAGTTCTCTTGAATAGCCTTTAAGTCAATTTTGTTTTGTTGTAAGAATAGATAAGCATGTGTGTTTTGTAAGATACCACGAGCTTTAGAATTAGTTACAAAGCGTACAAAGTCCTGAGAGGCTAAGCGTAAGCCTGCATTTCTTTTACGTGCTCTACGAGCCATCTTTTCTAGGAAACTAACAGTCTGGTCAGAGTCGATTAGCGTCCAGGCTTCATCGGCATAAACAAACTTCTTCTTCGTAGCATTATCAAGGTTCTTAACGAAATGCTCCCACAGATAGTTAAGTATTACGTGGTAGGCGATAGGGCGTAAGAATCCTTCCTCCATTTGGCTAATATTAAAGTTTACTAGTCTTGCATCATGAAGGGATTGGTTAACCCCTTTCCCCAGGTAGGTTTGTCCATCAAAAATTGGCTTCGAACCTGTACGTAGGAATGGTTTGATTGCTGCAAGTAGACGTAATGCTTTATCCTCTTTTTCATAGTGTTCTTTCAAATAGTCGTAAACGTCACTAATTGTTGGTTCTGGTTTTCTCACTCTAGATTGAATGAGCTGATTATCTACCTTAACTACTTCATTACTAAATAGTGAATCAGGATGTGAGGTTAGTTTTAACTTGTGAGTAAAGATGTATTGAATCGCTTCTTCTAGATAGTTTCTTTCAAATACATCGAGTCCACGATCTTCTGAATTTTTTCCACGGGCGATGATATCAAAGAAATCAAGAATGTCGTTCATTTTCTCTCTTAGTGGAACAAAACGAACATATTTCTTTCCTTCTTTCTCAACAATTTCACGTTCATCCGTATCTTCCAATAACTCTAATTCCTCGTCCTGTTCATCTAAAGGAATGTCGGTAAAGTTAATAGCAAGCGGGTTTATACAAATATCTTCTTCTTCCGAAATATTAAGATTAATACCTCCTAATCTCTTAGTTATTCGGACGAACTCACCCTCTGGATCTATTAATCTAGAATATATATTTGCTCCTGTAAGTTCCCTTGCAATTAAGAGCTTAAGAGTAACAGACTTACCACTACCTGAAACCCCAACAACGAACATGTTGTAGTTTTGTGGTCGATACTCTTCATTTCCAAAACTGGTAATGAACTCTAACTGACCAGTAATTTTGTTAATACCTAGAGGAATTCCCCCCATGTACTTACCACTACCACTAATGAAAGGAGAAAACGTTGATAAAGCTCTACGATCCATGTTACGGAGAGAATCCGGTAACTCATTCTTCCCAAAAGGAAGTACACTACGATAACCTTTCTTGATCCGTCCCCATGCTGTTGCTAAAGAGAAAAAGCTACTGCTCATTTCATCTTCAAGTGCTTCGCTATATCTATTAAGCTCTTTTTCACTTTGTGCATATAAAACACCCATCGTACTAACGTTGTACATATCGTTTTCACTAAACTGAATTTCACTCATTAACAAATCAGTGTCTCTAATTTTTGATTCCAAATCGTTAATCTGGTCAATATTTCCTCTTTTTGTTTGGAATGTTAAGTTAGATTGCAACATGGTAATCTGACGTTGTAACGTTCGAATTGCATCGGTTTTTCCAACTTTGTGAATGTCAACTAGAATATCTACTTCTCCACTAGATGTAATCTTGTATAACCAGTTGGTTTGCATTTTACGAGGGTAGCCGTCTCTTGGTATGTAGAATGGGCGAAAGTATGTTTTTGTCCCTAACGACTGTTTAATAATCCCGTGATCCTCACTGTTAATCTTCAAACCTTCAGGAGAAATAATGTCCCACATTGAAGGTTTGGTATCCATTTGATAATCTGGTGTGTCTTCAATTTCTGTTTGTTTCTTCTTTTTATTTTTTGTTTCTTTAGATGGCTTGCTTTTCACTTGTTTCTTCTTTTTCGGTTCTTTCATATTCTTCGATTGCCTCCTTAACAGCTTCTATTCTTTCGTCGGTTTGGTCAGCAGTTATATACATGGCATTCTTTTCAGCTTCGATCATATCTTTGAATCGTTGCTTTACTGCTTTTTTTCTATTAAATGTGTGATACAACAACTCGTAAATTCCTTCAGTTGGAAGTAAAGAAACTTCTATCTCAGATTTTCTTAATTGATTCTTTGCCGCGTTATATCTTCTCATTAGCTCCGAGAAAGTTTTCTCTACAATCTTTTCATCCAATTCTTCTTTCGAATCAGCATTGACGTCAGCTGCATTTACCTTGTGAGTGAAAATTAAGTATCGCTTGGTTTCATACCTTGGTGTTTGTGTCTGCCATTCTATTAAGTCATTAATCATGGATTGCCCAAAACTCAGGGCTGCTTCATTTAAATCCTCAGAGTTCTTCATGCTTTCTGTCATATGTTTAATAGGTTCAGAGATATCGATGTATCGAGATTGTAATAAGCAACTGATCGGATAGTTAATGGACGCTAGGTAACTTTCAAATTCTTTATCAATTGCTTCTTGTTCGTCTTGGCTTTTCAAAAAGTAGTTAACTGGTTCAACCTCTGTGATTAGTGTAAAGGAGTTATCATGATAACGAATCATATGATTGGATATGTCTTTTACATTTTCAAATAGTTCTTCAAATAGTTGGGGCTCTTGTTCGATTTGAACTTCATGTTTTCTCTTTTTCTTTTTCTTCCCGGTTTGGGTTATTGTATTATCCGTTACTACTTTTTCTTTCCATGGTAGAATGGGTTCTTTCAACATCATCTTCCAAAACACATAGAAGATTATTGCTACAACCCCCATAATTAATAGGTCTCTCATCTTTTTATTTCACCATCCAGTCTTTAGGTTTACTTCCTTTTCTCCAAATCCCAATCTGTCCTTTATAACCAATTTTAATCATTACGTACTGGTCAAAATTCAAATGAAGTTTTTGTTTCTTCCAAAATGCGAAGATAAAAACTGCAATTAGTACAGGGAGTGCTGAAATGATTGAAGCAACACCACCGATAATAAAATTGGGGAATAATTTGAAGACCATAGGGACATATGCGTATAGGAGGGCTCCTCCTGCAACGATGTAAATCAGTTGCCTTTTAGAGATGAAGCCTAAAATGGTTTTTTGCTCGGAGGACATGTCAATTGGTACTGTTTCTTTTCTCACGGTTACACCTACTTTTAATAAAATGTACCCCTCTAAAATTGAGGACTTAGAGGGGTAGAGATTAAAATTATTCGTTTATTTTATGAATATTTTCTTAAGAACCGAATCCAGCAAACCAACCAGCTATAGTTGTTGCTTTAACGATTATGAAGATTCCTAGTCCAGCCATTAGGATACCAACAAACCCTTGAGTACGCGCTTGAGGATTTCCACCTTGTGCTGCTGAAAGTTTCATACCTGCGAAGATTAAGCATCCGATTACCCAGAAACCACCAACCGCTGTTACGAAGTAAACGATGTTAGCAAGATCCGTATAAATCTTACTGTTCTTTAAATCCCCTTGTGGTGTAATTCCTGATTTTTTCCAAGCCGCTGCCGCTTCCTCTGGTGAGAAAAGTATTAATGCAAATGCAAATATTGCGGTCATCGTTAGGAAAGGTAAGAACTTTTTCAAAGTCTTTTTCAATTCCTGTCACCTCCTATAGATGTATAAAGAGCAACAAAAAAAGCCCCGAAGAAACTATCAGAAAAGAATGCAAAAATGCACCTTTCTCATAGGTCTTCGGGGCTCTCCCGTTACTATTTATGTAATATAGGTATATCTTAATTTAAATACTTTACATGGTCAATACTTTTATCACACTTTTATTTCCTTATTTTTAGAAATTTAAGGGTAAATATTCTTACATAGCATTTTCTAACAATAGTCTATTTGCTACGCCACCTATATACATCTCAACCGCTTTTTTATCATCTTTAAAGCCGTGTTCTTCAATTTTATCGATAATGTTCTGTCCTGTTCCTCGATCCTCAATAACTCCTAGGAATCTATTGAGTGTAAAACTACGGCCCATTGGTGGTGTAATAATAGCATCTCTTTCTAATCCGCAAGCTTCTAGGTATTTATCTAACATTTAACTCCCTCCTAATAAATCTATTTTATAGAGGAAATGAATGGTTTATACATCTACATCGCATTTATTAATACATACCTTTCACCAATACCGGATAAGTAGGTCTCCAATAGTTTTTTATCATTTCTAAAAGGCAATATTTCTAATGTACTAATTAACGTTTGTGCTTTCCCTTTGTTTTCTACGGTTGTTACCAGTCTTTCAATAGAAAAGGTACGTCCTGTCATAGGGGAAGTTAATACAGTGTTTTTATCTATACCGCGCGTCTCTAAATACCTTTTTAGCATGCTCTCACTCTCCGAAACTATTTTTATACCTTTAGTATTGTCAGTTTTATAGAATTTATACTTGGGATTAATGTTCTAAGAAAAAATAAAAAAGCCTGCACTAGGCAAGGCTCTACTCAAACTTTTTAAGAACATCTTCTTCTACATTTAATTGGAATACATGACTGCAAGACAAGCATTTAGCTTTAATAAAACCGTTTTTCCTCTGTTCAGCTATTTCTTCATTACGTAATACGTTAGAATGGAGATGATTACACTTTGGACAATTATACTTAAGCTTTAAGATTCCATCATTCTTTTTGAAAAACTCCAAATAGATTGTTGCTATTAAAACTCCAATTCCGGCATAAATATTTATAAAAAATACGATAATAGTAATAGCAATGGAAATGATAAATAATACTTTGCTTTTGTGATAAATTAGATTATTTCCGTTCACAACAAGTGTATTCCTTGATTCTAATTCAGCAAATATTTTTTTCTTTTCCTCTGGAGATAATGAGTCCAATCGTTTTCTCTCGGCTTCTTCCTCAATTTGTCTTAAACGTTCTTTCTCTTCCTCGTAAATCTTATACTTTTCCTCTTTTGTGAGCTCCATTAAACCCACCCCTTTTTAACTAATCTTACCATAATACAAACTAGATATAGATAAGTCAAAATCTTAAAGACGATATTTTAACAACCGGAGTATATTCAATAAATACAAATAAAAAAGAGACACGCTCAAAAGCATGCCTCATAGTATTAAGATTGTTCTATACATTTTTTAATGTAAATTTTCTTTTGAAACAAATAATTTGTTAAAGTTAACATTCATTAGTCTATCTTCAACTGACTTTCGTCTTTCTTCAGATAGTGAATCAGATAACTTTACCCCTCTAACCAAACTTTGAAGAAGCTTGGCCATTTCCTCCGATGTATCATTTCTGTTTACTAACACGTATGTTTTCCCACCTGGAAAGTACGTTTCTTTTAATTGCTTAGCCAGTAAAGAAGCTTCCGAGTTAGAGTTTTCTAACTTAACTAGTGCTTTCTTTAACTGAGTTTGCAAAGAAGATACATCCTTATTTTCTTGGGTTAACTCCATCCATTTGTCACGTTCATAAAACAAAGCATAAAGAGGAGTAACATTTCTTACTCTTCGATCGAATTTAGATTGGCTGAGTAATTTCTCAAGTGTTGGTTCTACCATTCCCGACAAGAAGGTAGTTTGCTTATAGACAGCTTCTTTTACTTTATCTGTTAGAGACATGGTAGTAACCTCCTTTATTAATTAACCTTTTTGGCTTTAAATTCTTCCCTAGATAGTAGAATGTCGTCTAGATCATTATATCTATGTTCGAATAATGAATACGATTTTAATTCTAACCACATATCCCTTAATTCATCTATATTTACTTGATCTAACAAGTCCGAACGTATTAAATCAATTGCATCCTTTGCTCCCCTAGTAGAGAAGAGTTTCGATATAATTAAATCATACGCGCTAGCCACAAAAACTTCAATATGTTGAAAGTCTATATCTAAACGTTCCATTCTCTGAATGAAATCCTCTTTTGGAGGCATTTCTAGAATACGTTGGATATTTGTATTGATATCTAACTCATTTAGCATTACTTCAATCTCAGCATACCCTTTCTCTTCTAACATGTATACATCGATATCGCTCGTTGGTCTGAAAGGAGTACGTAATAGGAAAGCAGCTCCTCCAAATATCACAAAACGAACCTTATCCCTAAGAGATATTAATCCAATATTGTCATCAAGTATCAATAAGCGTCTAATAATGTCCTCTTGACTTTCGATTACCACGTAGTTTTTATTCATATTTGATCTCCTCTTCTTAATCCTAATATATTTATTGAAAGGCTTGATTTACAGGCCTTTGCTTTCTTACCCTGCATAACAACCGCCATTAGAGATAACTATCCCTTTTTCATCAAAATTATTTTCATCGTTGTGATAGACCAAATCCTTGTGTGCTTGCACATGAGTAGTCACTTGGATAGCTCCTTCGAATTCAAACTCTCTTGAATCTATGATGATTTGCTCTCTAGCGGTATGTTTTGCTGATTTTGATAACTCTGAATATCTCAATAATTTTCCTCCTTTGTTTTATAAGCAAAAGAGACTTTGGATTGTCCCAAAGTCCCTTGATACTTAGCTATTTCATTACACCATCAACATGGTTCATTGCCTCTTCAGCTGTAGAGAAAACTAAACGTTCCTCACCATCTTCCTCTAGGGGTACATATTCGCCATCGAAAAAAGGATAAAAAACGCCTATAACCCAACCATCTCCATCGGGATTTTCCAACACATGGTACTTGGGTACTTTATCACCTAAATAAACAATTGTGAGATGATAACTAAAATAACTATCATCACTTTGCACCCAAGTTGCATCTAAAACACAAGTAGTACAAAACCAATTACCTAATGTATCTAACTCCATATCGATGTTTTCACCACATACTGAACAAACGGGTATGATATTCATTCAAATTCCTCCTAAATAGCCTTAATAAAGAAAAAAAGCCCTTTACCACAAAGCAGCGTAAAAGACTTTAATTTCCCCAATGTATTTACTTATTTAAAAAAAGAAAGCCTACCTCTAAGCAAGACTTTCTAATTTCACATTTTTAGAACATTTTCTTCATATGCGGTATTTTATCCCCGGCCAGAAGAAAGTCATCTATTCCTTTCCCTTCATTCTCATTCCATAAGATTAAGTTACCTTTGAAACCTTGAAGCTTTAATTCCTTGGCACATTCCATTAAATGTTTCTTAACTTGTGGATTTGAAACAGCGTCAGCATCGAAACATAGGTTTACTTGCTCTACTCCCATTTCTTTTAATACAGGAATAGCCAAGCGCCACGCTCCAACACCCGGTAGTGCTAAGAAGGTATCTCCAATATCTTCGATTTCAAGCGGATCATATAGCTTTTCAATACAATCGGCTGCTATGTCACACTTTAAAGGACCTTCAGATAACCAAGCGGTACGAGTCTTAAGTAATTCTCCCTCTTTCCAGTTCTTTAGCTTTTTGGTCGGAACAGCAACATGGATCGGTGCAGGATTTCCTGAACCTGTTCCATGAGGCTTATTAGCTGATGAAAGCCAAAAGTATCTGTTCCCTTTGACTACACGAACCCAACCTTTCATTTCACCATTATGATAGATGGTTGTCCATTTCTTACCTAGTTCAATAAACTGTTCTGAAATGATTTCTCCTTCGAAAAGTACCTGCACCTTATTTGGTTGCTCAAGTATACGTGCTTTTAATCCAGGACCATTTAATTTCACTTCAACGACATTAGGAGGGTTATCAATACGGTATTGAAACCCTACAATTTCATTGAAATGGTTACGAAATGGAATTAAAATCCCTTTAGTACCTGCAATGGTCCAGTATTTTTCGTCCTTCAGATAAAAGCCGGGAACACCTTTGAAGTGATCTATTTCTAATCCTTCTTGAAGTATACGAGCAATTTCCCACGGTCTTTCTGGAAAACTACGATACTGTCTTACATTGACTTGCATATCTGATAATTGTCTTTCGGAAGATACTAAATGTTTATAGTGCCCTTCTTCTAACTCTAGACAATCCAACAAAGAACGAAATACACAATTAAGTACATTGTTCGTTTGTTTGGAATGTCCTATATTGATTGGTTCTACCTCATTTTTATCAATCTTTTTCCTTTTTTCGCCCTTAAGATAATGTAAATAGCTCGGTAAAGCAGAGTTCTTTGAGAAGTAAGTGTTACTTTCTATACGGATGCAAGCAACCGCTGAACCATCTACATTCACCATGCAACCACCGGTTTTACCACATATCACACACGGAGTGCGATAGTATTCATACCAGTCATCAACTCTTGTTTTTCTAAATAGTTTCATAAATACCTCAGCCCTTATTAAAGTTTTCTAGTTTAAATACAGTCCTTGAAACGGAAATGATCAATAGGCGGCATGACCGTTACTAATTTGTAGGAGAGAGAAGATTCCTTTGCTACGACAATAACAATCGGATTGTTATCTTTGTCTCTACCTGCTATGACCACTTTGTTTACTCCTTGTCGTTCTACTATTTCACCTGTGAAGATCGCAGAAACAATGTCCCCTTTGGAATACCCACGTTTGTGTAAACGTTCTTTGGTGTGATTTCCAATACTAATCGTACCTTTGCCTGTCATTAAGACTTTTTTTAGCTCTTTCAAGTTCATTCCATTCACCTCCAGTGGATTAAATAAAAAAAGCGACCCCTGGGAAGAAGTAAAATGAGAGCACCTCAAAGAAAGCTCTGTTTACCCCGACCCAAAGATCGCTAGTTTAATAGTAACCGCTAACCCAAGCAAAAAAAGTGGGTTGCAAAAAATTAAAAAAGAAAAAAATAGATTACTATCATTCTAGCACCATCATTTAGTTTGAATCAATACTACCCATTAACTTTCTTTTTACCTTTAACCAGAAGCTAGCTTTGTACTTCACTTCTAATTCTTCTCCAATTAACTCTTTAGCTAGTTGATGAAAGGCAGGTTCCATTTTCCTAAATGCTACTAAATTATCAATCAGGGGCTTTTTTTCGTGTTTATTGGACAGAACTAAATCCCACATAGAGGGAAGAACACCAATGAGCGGTAAGTTGAATTTTTCAGCAACATCTTTAGGACGGCTTTTGGTCGGATGTGAACGGCTATGGATGAGCTTTATAGGTAATTGATATTTACCAATAAGTGTGTTGGTAATGAAATCGCTCCACTCCAGCTGTCTGTCAAAATCATCGTCTACAAAGACCCATAATTCGTCTAAATGGGGAAGAGAATCAAGTGTTGCTGCATCCATTTTTCCTGTAGGAAGATCAACCATAACAAATTTGGTGCGTTTAACAGCTAGAAAGAAATTGTTTGTAAACTCTTTATTTCTTTTATAGGTTAAATCCTTCACTCCTAAGGGGAACCATCTAACCCCTCGATACATCCATAATGAGCGATTGTTTGGTTCTGTTGTTGTATGAAAGTTTTCTATGAATGACACCCAGTTATCAGGCTTTGAACCAAATCTTTCTAGGATTTTTAAATGGTGCTGATTCTCTTTAGGGACTTCTACTACTGCCACCGGAGCATCATATTGTTGAAGATATATAGCGAAATCAAAAAGAAAAGTGGTAACACCAGCTGATAAAGGAGCCCATAGGCCGACTGTTTTTTTATTTTTAAATGTGACAAGATCCATCGCTTCGCCCATTTTAAGAGCCTTTTCAATCTGGGATGGACTTTTTACTTTAGTTTCTGTAGGGCCTTCTACTTTGGGGACGAACGTTTCTTGCTTATTCTTTGTTATATCTTTATTGGACTGAACTTCTTCTTTTGATAATTCATCTTTATTATTCTCATTATCAACTTCTATATTGGATTCTTTTATTAAATGGTCATCACTGTTAGTGGTGGTAACAACTGACTGTATTTCTTCTGAAGTATTCTCTATCGCTGAATGTGTATTAGCTGTCTCGTCCGCTTCATTTTTTTCCTGTTTTGGATCCTCGTTCTTTTCCGATTCTTCTTTATCCACATCTTCTTTTTCTTGAGAGGCTTCTTTTTGATTACTAGGAAGGGAACCTTGTTTATCAAATTGAAGGCCAGAGAAGAGAGAAAGTCTAAATTCAACCACTAGATCATCGACACTTTTACACGTAAAGATATTAGGATTATTTACTTTTAATTGCCCTGATGAATCCAATAAGTACAATTTCCCCTTTAATTCGATATCATCTAATTTCTTCATATCTACGTAGCTACTGGTTGTTATAAATATAGAAAATGGGGATTGTAGCGTACTCATCACTTCATTTTTGGATTCCAGGTAGTTGAATTCCATACCAGGAAAGTTTTTTGTTATGACCCTATTTACTTCTTCCTTTTCTCTTTCAGAAATTGCTAAAAATATCTTTTTCATACATTTCTTTCTCCCGCTTCAAAAAATCATTGATTCGAGCTCTAAATTTATTGGTTATAAGGGTTTTCCCTCTCTCTACTTGACCTATGTAACTCGAACTTACTCCAACGGCTTGTGCAAATTGATATTGGGATAGGTTTAGTCGTTTTCGGAGGATGATTAACCTTTCTACATCATCTTCTATTTCAATTTCATTTAGTTTATCTACGGTTATCATAGGGGACTCCTTTCCGTGTAAATAAATAAAAAAAGACCGCTCAATTCCCCCCTTAAATAAAAGGAGGAATTGAGCGGTCATCGCTTTAGTTAATTAAATTATATAAGTATTATAGCATACCCTAAATAAAATTAAAGAGATAATTAAGGGAATACTATACCCAGTTACTTTGAAGCCTTTGTTTTAAAAGAGGATTCTTCCGAACAAGTTTTAATAAAATCAAGTAACTTTTTAGAAGATAAGTTTGCTAAGTCCTTCTCATAAATTGAGATCTCAATAGCATCGTAATGAGGTATAGGTTTCTCAGACTTTTTTATAAAGAATCCAGTCGTCTTACGTCCTTTAGATTTAACTGGTATATCTATAAATTCTAATAGTGTCTCTTCTGTATACCTACCGGGTACCGTATCTAAAACAATCCGTATTTTATCCTCGGTTACATCTACCTGTCCCCATTTTAGATCCCACTTGTTTTTGGGAGTAAACCCCCATTTCTTTTTCTCTGTTGTGGTAATATAGCAACCTTCAACTGATTGGATGGTCGATTTTATTAATCCAGATAAATGTATAGTTTCCAAGCAACATACCCACCTTTTTATCTAATGCATTTATAAATCATTCTTCAAAAATGCAAAAAAACCTTTATTTTTTGTACCATTATCTCATGTTTTTGTTAAAATTTAACTAAAAGTCTAAGGGGAATAGTATGTCCATAATTATTGAGATTGATAGAATTACTTCAGGTAAAAAGAATGTCATTTCTCTGTACCGAAACAATAAACAGATAAACATATCACCATTACTAGTAAAGTCCTCTTCAGAATCCTCAAATTACAATTACAGTCATCATTTTGACAAAGAAGACCTTATAACACTCAATAAGACTTTCCCTTCGTTTACGCAAAGGAAGATGACAGTAATATTAATGAGTGGACAGATAATATGCGAATAGCATTTCAAACCATTATTGAGAGTGGAGAATTTGGTGAGTATTTTAGCTCTCAAGGTGAAGAAAACGTAAAATTTATTTGGATTGGTAAATGAGCAACCTCTTGAAAGTAGTTGGATAGAACTGACTACTTCTTTTTATTCCCTCCATTGTATCTAAATTCTGCAGAGATAGGACCCAAGCAAAACTTCCTTCCCTTCTATTGTCTATTTGTAGAAACGAATGTATAATATCGGCATAACCTTTTTTTATTTTTTTGATTTTTTTGCAATCCTTTTATCGGATTAGCGGATTCTATTAAACTATTAGCAGCCTTTGGGTTGATGGAATACAAGAATAGGCATTTCTATGCTTATTTAAGTAGAACTATCAAACTCAAAGGCTTTTTTGCGTTTATTTAGCAAAGAAATCAATGAGGTGGACGAGGTTATCTAAAAAACTTTAAGGGGCTGTTTTTATGTTGAAGAAAGATTGTACGATGGAAGAAGTTATGGAGCATTTACAAGCGCCATTTCCTTCTACAGACATTGAGTGGAGAGTTAGTCGTAGCGGAATTTCTAACGGGAAACAGTGGGCAATGGTTTTAGCTTATGTTGATTCACGTGCCATTCAGAACCGTTTAGATGAAGTATTTGGACCCGCTGGCTGGCAAAATAAGTTCACTGATTTTAGAGAGGGTGTACTTTGTACGATCTCTTGTTATATTGATGGTGAATGGGTAAGCAAAACAGATGGTGCTGAACCAACTAAGTTTGAAAGTTTCAAAGGAGGACTTAGTGGGGCCATCAAACGTGCAGGAGCACTTTGGGGAATCGGAAGATATTTATACAATCTTACGGAAACCTTTGTTGATGTTTCACCTACTAAACTAACTGGTGGTACCTACATTAAAGACGATAAGTCAAAGGTACAAGGTTATTGGGTGCCTCCTAAACTTCCAGATTGGGCTTTACCAGAGAATGAAAGAGGAAAAGGCAGTCAGCCTTCTCGTTCTTCTCAGAATCAAAACTACGGTAATTCCCAAGCTCAGAAGCATCAAACAGGCAACCAATCTTCCAATCAAACCAAACAAAACCAGACGCAACCAAATAAAAAGCAGTCTGATGGATTTAACCGAAACAAGGTTTTAAATGATATTGATATGTTCTTGAAGAATACAGGTTTAATTAACAAACAAGATTGGATCATTCCATTGTTTAAACGTGTTAATCCTAATATTCAACAGAACAGCCTTTCAGAAGTCGGTAAACAAGCAACGGATCAAGAATTAATGGTTTATTACAATGTATTAAAGCCTGTTAATGATTTAACGCTGCTTGCTAACCACTTTAAAGTTTCAATGGAGGATGTACTTAAGAAATATGTACAAATGTTAGTTCCTACCGTAAAGATTGAGAATTTATTTTCTTGCTTTACTTATGTAACCATCGACATCGTGAAGGAAGTATCTGAAATGGTGAAAGAGGATTTACAGACAGGAGCATTACAAAGAATCGCTTAATAGCGGAGGTAGCACAAAGGAGAGCATTATTCTTCTTTGTGCTTTTTTATTTTATAAAACAAATAACTATACACATATTTGGAGGAATGAATCATGCAATTAAAAATCAACCCTACTGTACTTAGTGAAGCAATCAAGAAAGTAGAAAAGGTGGTTAAACCTAAACATGCTACACCTATCCTGCAAGGAATCTATATGGAAGCGACGAAGGAAGAACTTATTTTTGTTGGTTCTGACGCAAACGAAACGTTTCGATACTTAGTTCCAGTTGACGGTGAAAATGTAGATGTTATTCAACCTGGTAAGACGGTATTATCCAAGCAAATTACAGATGTGCTTAAGAAGTTAAAAAAGGAAATCACCATGATTTTAAATGGACAAATCCTTGCTATCACTTCTGCTCGTTCTAATTTTGATATGAATACCTTTGATCCAGAGGAGTACCCAAAGCTTCCTAGCTACGAGATTGACCAACCTACGTTTTCTTTGAAAGGTACCGAATTTCATAGTATCGCTAAGAAGACGATGTTTGCTGCTTCGGAGTCAGAAACACGTCCTATTCTTACAGGTGTTTGTTTAGATATGAGCTCAGATTGTATGAACTTTGTCTCTACAGACTCACATCGGTTAGGAAAAGTTAAGACGACGTCTACTTCTGATAAAGAATTAAAAGTAGTCATACCTGCCAAGTCACTAGATAATTTGATCAAAACGTTCGACCTTTCAGTAGATGTTCATGTTTATTGTGAGTCGGATAGCCAGATTATTTTTAGAAATGGCCCATTGGTCTTTTATTGTCGTTTGTTGGAGGGGAATTATCCTGATACATCTCGCCTCATTCCTAGTGAGTTTAAATCAGAAATGAAAATAAACCGCAAAGTATTCTTGGAAGAGTTAGAGATTATTAAGGGAGTATCCTTATCTACGGATAACGGGAAAGGAGGAGTAGTTAAACTTCATGTAAATGGAGCTGCTACTATATCTTCCTATACCGCTCAAACAGGTAAAGGACAGTCAGTTGTTGAGTACGATAGCATTGAAGGAGAAGAGACAGAATACGATATCTCTTTCTCAGCTAAGTACTTAATTGATGCCCTAAAAGCGATTGATGATGATTTTGTCTATTTTAAGTATCAAGGGAATATGCGACCTTTCGTGGTAGCACCTTGTGAATCGACTGTAGATGAATTGCAATTGATCTTACCTGTAAGAACGTACTAAGGTAGAAAAACAAATATAACAAGTAAAGTGAGCGTTGCTATTTAGCACGCTCCTTTTCATTGGGAGGAATACGATGAGTACTTTTAATTTTGACCACTTTAACCGTGTTGTCGAAGAGAAAAAAGTTGAAGTGTTACATCAAAGAAGAGAGCAAAATTATATCTATATGGCCATTCAACAGAAATTGCCTATTAACGATATTGATTGGAGCGCCTTTGAGAGACCACATATTACAGATGTAATTGAGGAATTAGAAGAAGCCATTACAGATGAAAATGATGATGGTGAGATTAGTTTAGACCCCAATCACCCCTATACCCAAATGCTTATGCTTTCTAGCAAAATAAGTGGTTTAGAAGATGTTCATAAAGTAAGAGCGACATCTCCTTTTCCGTTTTTATAGGGGGTACATGATGGAGAACAGGGATGAACTATATCAGCTTCAGTATTCATTAAATACCTTAATGCTATTGAAAGTAGCATACGATGCGGGCATAAACATGGATGTCTTTTCAGATTACGCAATCGAGAATAGTTTAGATGATTACAATGATTTATCTATTTTTCTACGAGCAATCGATGAATTAGTGGATATCTTTGAAATTTACTCTAGCTACGACAAAAACGATGAGGAAGACATTAAATATTGGTGTAATGAGGCGGGTTACGATAATCGGTTGTACAGTACGACTAATGTTATCGTCCTAATGGATGATCGAATCAATCCGTTTGAACCAAGAGGTTTTGGTGGAGGATATAACGTCAATCAGTGGTACATGGGTTATGGAGAAATTGTCCATTTTGATAGGGGTATTCTTATCGTCTATGACGAAGAGGATGGTGCTGTTGATTGGGCGGACCCCCTTTGTATCATTTTTGAGGATATATTAGCAAAGAACCAGCTAGAGGAGAGTGAAAGTTATGAAATGGCAGTTTGAATTATCAGATTGTCCAACGAACACACATTATCCTATCGTGGCTTATCAAGTAAACGATAGTGGAGTTAAAAAAGGTCCGTTTCATATGGGTATTGAGGATTTCATCAAAGCTCTTAAATCACAACCTGAAAATTTATTAGATGCTGATGGAGCAAAAAGTGATGAAGTAAGTACCCCTGCCCTTCCAAGAGGAACTATTAGGTATTCAGCAAATGAATCTCGTTCCAAACAAAGGCTAACCATGGAGATTCCCCAGAAACAATGGGATATCCGTTATGGGAATGATATGAACGAATTCTTTACGATTGGTTTCCCACGAATGATTGTTCAATATCTAGTGACCACACATAGAGAAACACAAATCATTAGGGAAATGAGGATCTATGCTGCTCTTAATGATGGAAAGCCTATAACAGATGATACACAACTATATATATTCCCTTATCCAAACGTCGGGAAAAGTAACAGTATCGTTTGTTGGGGCCAAAACCAACGTTTAGAAATCCAGTCATTAGTTGAACTTGAGCATTCATTCCGTTGGTTTGTATCCGCTCCATTCAATGAAGATCACGGGGTTAGGACGACATTTGGAATTAGCAATTTTAGAAAACTCATAGATAAGATTGAGGACAAGCCTTTTGAGGATGAATGGCTTTTACCACTAAATAAAACTTATGGAGACTTATTTTAAAAATAAAAAATGATACTTAGAGGAGAGATTTTATTATGTCAAAGGTAAACTTAAAGCAAACGGATATGTTTTCAAGTGCGACACGTTCCTAACTGAAAAGGTTAGGCACTAACTATTACGTTAGTAGAACTATTATTCCAAGAAGTCAAATGAGTAGGTAACGCTACGAAGGGCTTCCTCTAATACTCCGACATGCAA
>NZ_JBHLUU010000113.1:0-56628 GCF_042433785.1 Robertmurraya beringensis
GGACGTCTTTTCCTTTCCCCAAAATAAATGTCGAAATGTTTCGAATTATATACGGACATTATAATCGACTAATTCTGGACAGGCAATACCGTCAACTTTAGGAAATTTAAAGATGTCAAAAACAGGTTAGATATAGTAAAGTAAAAACTCCGCTGTTTTGAGCAAAGGAGTTTTTTTTATACTAATGGTGGAGTTTTCTTTTTAATTTCGATTTGCTTGATTTTATTATCATATTTCCTTTATTTTTGACTAAAACAAAATTATTATTAATAAACAAAGACGATGTGATACTTACAATTCCAGGTAGTGTGTGCTAAACTATTATTGTCTTTAGACATGGGACTTCCTCCGTGCTGGTATTTTGGTTGGCGAACCAAAAATATTTTAGCACCATGAGGAAGTTTTTTTAATACCACGCTGAAAGCTTTTTGGAACCCCGGGCCTAGCCCGGGGTTTTCGTTTCCATAAAAAACAGAAGCATGAATATTCATGCTTCTCGTATCTTATACCGGAACACCGACAAAGAACTCATTATAAAGTGCTTTTACAGCATGCTTTTCATCCGCTTCTTTGACACCAAACATCATACTTACTTCAGATGAACCTTGGTTAATCATCTCAATATTCACACCAGCATCGGCAAGAGCCTTCGCAGCTTTTGCTGTTGTTCCAACATTTTGTCTCATGCCTTCACCAACAATCATGATTAAAGCCAAATCGTGCTCAACCTTCACTTCATCTGCATGCAATTCAGTGAGAATTAGGTTTACAATACGTTGTTCTGTTTCGTAATCCATTTGATCCTGACGTAAAATAACAGAAATATCATCAATTCCTGACGGAGTATGCTCGTAGGACATTCCATGTTCTTCTAATATTCTTAATAATCTACTTCCAAAACCGATTTCTCTGTTCATTAAATATTTTCCAACATAAATACTACAGAACCCTTTATCACTTGCAATTCCTGTTACAGGACCATTTTGAACACTACGCTGATGAACAATTAAAGTCCCTGGTGATAGCGGGTTATTCGTGTTTTTTACCTGTACTGGAATTCCTGCCCTAAAAGCTGGAATTAATGCTTCATCGTGAAATACAGAAAATCCAGCGTAAGAAAGTTCTCTCATTTCACGGTAAGTAAGTTCTTTTATTTCTTTTGGGTCTTGAACCAGATTTGGATTTACGGAATAAACAGCATCTACGTCCGTGAAATTTTCATACAGATCTGCTTTTATTCCATTCGCTAAGATCGAGCCTGTAATATCGGAACCACTTCTTGAAAAAGTTACAACATTTCCCGCCTTTGTATATCCGAAAAACCCAGGGAAGATCAAAATCCCATCTTCTTCTCGTAGTTTATATAGATTGTCATAAGATTCCTGTAATACTTGTGCATTTCCTGTCTCATCAGTAACAAACAATCCAGCTTCCTTTGGATTGATGTATTTTGCCTGCACTCCTTTTGATTGAAAGAACTTCGCAACTAATTTTGCATTATTGTCTTCACCAGCCGCTTTAAGAGCCTCCATATAGTGGTCTGGATTGGATTTATCTGCGGATAATAAAGAGTGTAAAGTATTTCTAATCTCTTCTGTAATATCTGATGAGAGATTAAGTTCCTTAACAATACTATCGTAGCGATCGATTATTTCCTCTAATGTAGCACTTGTATCTTCACCATTCAATCCTTGCTCAGCGCAATGGATCAACAAATCTGTCACTTTGATATCATCTGATTTTCTCTTTCCTGGTGCTGATACAACAATTACCTTTCGACTAGGATCAGCTATGACGATTTGAAATACTTTTTGTAACTGCTCTCCATTTGCTAAAGATGATCCTCCGAATTTTGCTACCTTCATGTAAACATCCCCTGATAAATAAAATTTATATTTATTATCGCTTCAAAGGAGTAAAGAATCAAGCATTTTTTCCTCATTAGATGGACAAATGTATTTTTAGAGAGGACAATATGGTTTTTCATGTTTCTCTTCCCTTTGGTGAATGGAAAATGAACTTACGTTTACAATATGTAAAAAGGAGTGAAAGCTATGCACACAAATTTTAGAATCATTCTTTTTAAGTTCATTGCTTGTTTGATTATATTTACTATTGCCTTTGACCTGTTCTTTGAAGCCGGGGTATCTGAAGTCTTGTCATTCAGCATTTTGGTAACCATAGTTTCCTATTTCATAGGAGATAAAATAATCTTACCGAGGGTTGGAAACCGAGCGGCTGTTGTTATCGATTTTTTCACTGTCTATGCGATTGTATGGATTTTTGGAAACATACTTTTACACAGCTATGAACAGATTGCATGGGGAAGTATTATAGCAGCAACATTGATTGGAATTTCTGAAGTGTTTGTACATTTATTTATTTTAGGTCGAGTAAGCGCAGCGACTCCTATGGAAGAAAAAAGACCTCTAAGACCGTCTCAGAAGCTAGCATTTGGGACAGAATTTGCTGAAGAGTCGGATCCTCGAAAGAAAAACTAAAAACGTTACTGCTGTGGAGCAGTAACGTTCCTTCTTTATGTTCAAAAAATGTCATGCATAGTTTTTTTCTGCTAAATGCATCGATAATTTTTTCCTAGCTCTGTGTAACACGGTTTTGACATTGTTTTGATTAAGATGTAATGTTTCAGCAATTTCTTTTTCCTTCATCCCTTCAACTACCTTTAGATGAAGCACAGATTGTTGATTGGCAGTCAGTACACCAAAGGCTTTTGTTATTTCATTATGTAATAACAAAGAACTCACCTCTTCTTCTACATTTTTATGAGATGCGACCTCTTGGTAAGTAATTTCCGTTTCAAGTACTTCATTTCGTCTTTTTTCTTTCCTCACAAAATCAATCGCTGTTCTCGAAGCAATGGAAGATAGCCATGAGCGGAGCTTCGCATCATCAATGACGGTATCTATTTTTCGAAATGCTTTGAAATACGTTTCTTGTACTACGTCCTGTGCTAAATGGTAATCTCTAGTGATACCGAAGGCGATATGAAATAGAAGTTTTTGATGACTATAGCAAATCGTCATCATATCTTCCTTCGATAATTGCTCATTCATGATCACTCCTCCCTTTCCCCGTAATTAATTATTTAAATTGTTCAGTTACAAATGCAGGTGTATTGCTCTTGTCAAACGTTCCTAAATAAGGGTCCTGTTGATTTTTAAATTTATAGGCGACTACGTACGTTTTTTTACTATCTGGTAAATAAGCATCTTCCGTAATATCCATCAGTTCTTTTATTTGACCTTTCGTTTTGAAGGTTTTGGCGTTTGGATGATTATTCATATTAGTAAAAACTTCATGATTTGAGTATCCATCAGGATTAATTTCGAGGTCTTCTTTTTCAAGAACCACAGCATAATCGATGTCTTCCTCCGATATAAAGGCATTATCAAGTAGTTCTTTCTCACCTAACCAATTTTCGAGCCTTTGGTAGGTATCTAAGGCAGGGAGATCTGCGTATCCGTAGTATTCCTTACTATTATTCAAAGAAAAGGAAATATGAGACTGAAAAGACTTGGAGCTATACATCTCTTCATACGTTGAGGCTAGTATATCTTCCTTTATTATTGATAGAAATTCCTTAATATCCGCTTTCTCAGAAATTACGGCACGATCATTTTTATAACCCATTGACTCAATAGTTATCATGTTAATTTCATCCATTGTTAAATTGAACACTGGATAGGTTACCTCTTTATATTCCTTTGATTCATGAATAGGTTTGTAGTATGCCAAATAATCCTCTTTGTTTATTTCGTATTCACGAACCAATTTTTTTCCGTTCTTTAACTCATACACAAAAAAGGCGGTTTCGTATGGTTCACCTAATGCTCTTTTACTTTCTTTATTGAAAAGTATCTGCTTATGCAAATCGTGAACTAATTGAATGTTAGTGTTTTCATTTAGATAGAAGGTATCTTTTGAATAGCCACTTTGCTCAGGATTCAAGTAAAGATACGGACCATCACTTAAATGCACCCTTTGAATATCCTCTATCTCTGGAATTCGATTCTCATAGTTAGTTAGATCAAACTGAAAAATAGCAATAATTACTATCAAAATACCACCATAGTATAGATAACCTTTAAGATGACCAAATACTCTCCATGTTTTATGAAGTAGAATTTCAGCTAGTACATAACCAAAAAAGGATCCAAACAGATATCCGAAGAATAGCCATCCTTCGGATACCACACGATAGTCACCGAAGTAGGCAGCCGCCAATAATGCACAGCAAACAGTCATACCTAATTTCAATATTGGTTTTAATATTGGAAAAATAACGGCTTGTGATACAGATTCCGGTTTCCTCTTCTTATAAAGTACTAAACTAAGGAAATACAATAATACAGATATACCAGCATAAATCCATAAAGGTAATTCATTTGAAATCTTTTGTATTCCTTCTAACATGGTAAGTGGAGATAAATATAGTATTTTTCCGTTAAGATGATAACTATCTGGAAAACCAAACATAAAAAACTTTAGGTTAAATGCACCTAATATAAATAATCCAACTGGTAAAAGCAAAAAAACATACGATAGAATACCTTGTACAATAGAAATACCTGTGACCATACCGATAAACACTGTACTAATATATATGATGGTATTAAAAAGAATTGTCATCCCTAACCAATAAAAAATAGAGTCAATGACTAAAATAGATTGTAGATCCAGCACACTACGCTGAACGAAAACAATCACTGCAATAATGACTACAGGTATGTTTACCATAAACCAACCAGAAAGGGTGTATTGATGGAATAGCTTTTGTCTATTTACTGGTAAACTATGAATAAGATCTGAGCTTTGTTTTGACTGCATAAAATGAAACAAGAACAATGGCAATAAAACTGGCACAGATATTAGTAAAATATATTGAAGCTCCAGATTGTATTGAAACACATTCGCGGGTTCAAACATCAAACGCTCATTTGTAGTGCTCATTAATATTTCAAATGGAATAGCAAACAACAAAACAAGAAAATAAATAATAGATACCCAGCCTGAGCTTCTAAGTATTAATTTTGATATCTCTGTGTTAAGTAAAGATGTTCTTGATGGCATATCCGACACCCTCCATTTCATAAATAAAGATTTCTTCTAATGTTAATGGGAGAATATCGAGAATTACAGGTTGATATTGCATGACTTTACCTACTATTTCCTCTTCTTTTCCTTTAACAATACAGATAAGGACACTCCCTCTTTTTTCTTGATGCAAAAGATTGAAACCGGTAAATAGATTTTCTGGAACATTTTCCTTGAATGCTACTTGAATTTTATGTGTGTCAGACTTTAGGTCATCAAGTTCCTTCTCAATCAATAGTTCTCCTTTATGCAAAATGCCTATATAATCACAAATATCTTCAACCTCACGCAAATTATGGGATGAGATAAGAACCGTCATTTCTCTTGAGGCTACATCTTCAATAATTAAGCTTTTAATATTTTTCCGAACAACTGGATCCAGTCCATCCATAGGCTCGTCTAATAGAAGGATTTCAGGCATAGTTGACAAGGCTAGAATAAACGCTGCCTGTCTTTGGACACCTTTTGAGAATTTATGAAGTTTTCTTTTTTCATCGATCTTAAACGCATCCACAAGTAATACATATCTTTCTTGATTCCAGTTATCGTAGATCTTCTTATAAAATTTCCCCATATCAGCTAATGTGTATTGTGAAAAGAAGAATGGTTGGTCAGGAATAAAGAATACACGCTGTTTTATGTAACTATTTTCAAATACTTTGCTTTCATCAACCAATACAGAACCGTTATCAGGCACATAAATTCCAGCTAAGAGCTTTAATAGAGTAGTTTTCCCCGCACCATTTGTTCCAAGCAACCCATATATGGAACCCTTTTGAATGTGGAGGTTTATATTTTCAACCGCATCAGTTCCCTCAAATGACTTACTTACCTTACTAAATTGAATCACTCTTACTCCCTCCCCCTATTGTAGATTCCACTTCCTTTATGATTTCGACTAGTTGATCACTAGTGATTCCAAGATACATAGCTTCTGACAAAAGTTTTATTAGATCAGATTTAATTGTCTTCATTTTTTCACTGTTTTGCTTTGGAGTATCTGGACTCACAAAGCTCCCCTTTCCTTTGATTGAATAAATATACCCTTGAATCTCAAGCTCTCTATAGGCTTTCTGGATCGTATTCGGGTTAATCGTCAGTTGCTGCGCCATTACACGAACAGATGGTAGCTGTTCATCTGCTTTCATGACTTCACTAATGATAAGCTCTTTTAACTTGTCAACCAGCTGCTCATATATTGGCTTTCGACTTCTTATATCTAGCTCAAACATGGTCATCCTCCAATCTGTACCTAGTGTACTATTAATCGTAATACAGATGGTACAGTTGAATTATATTTTATATATCCAAAAAATAGAAGAGTTTTTTTAAAAAAAATAAAAAAACACCGTCATTCTGTTAAAATGACCGTGTTTTTTATGCCATATAGTTATCACTCGCTGGATATTTTCAGCACAACTTTTCCAAAATTAAATCCTTTCTCTATTCGATCTTGGGCTTGTTGCACCTCTTCTAAAGAATAAACCGAATCTATAGCCGGGCGTAATTGATGCTCTTCATACAGTTTCAGCATGTTTGCAAAATCTTTTGGAGAACCCATGGTGGAACCAAGTATATCCAAGTGCTTAAAAAATATTTTTGGCATGACGATTTGTGGAATTGGGCCAGCCGTAGCTCCGAAACTAACAATTCTCCCCCCGTTACTAGCTAAATTAATTAATTTCGAAAAACTAGAGCCTCCCACACTATCAACAATGAGATCTGCCGACCCTTTCATTTGTTCCTTTAATAGTTGCTCCCATCCTTCTTCCTTATAATTTACACCACCCGAAGCTCCCATGCTTATCGCTTTTTTAATCTTCTCGTCGCTACTAGACGTAACAAATACCTTTGCTTTTACAGCCGTAGCCATTTGTAGAAGAAAGGTTGCAACTCCACCACCAATCCCAGGAATTAATACCGTTTCCCCTTTTTGTAGTCTTCCTCTTGTAAATAACGCACGGTAGGCTGTTAATCCTCCTAATGGAAGCGCTGCAGCTTCCTCCCAGCTAAGATAAGTGGGCTTTTGAAATATATTTTCTTTAGGCACTTTTATGTAATCAGCAAAGGTACCATCTGAAGGAACACCGATAATATGAAATCCCTTCGAATAAAAGTTTTCATTTTTACCCCAATTTATTGCAGGATTGATAATAACTTCAGACCCATCTTCTAACACGCCAGCCCCATCTGCTCCTGGTATTGCCGGTATCTTAATACATGGATATTGCCCCATTCGAACATAAATATCACGACGGTTCAATGCTGAAGCCTTTAACTTTACGAGCACTTCATGAGTATTCGGTATGGGCTTCACCACTTTTTCTAGTCGAAATTGCTCTGGTCCTCCTAGTTCACGTAATACGATTGCTCTCATCCCTTACCCTCCCTGTTTTCTCTGACTCTCCCTTTAGTTTAGCGATTGACACTTACAGTTTCTACCTTCTTCATTCGAGTTTTTTTATTAATTTCGACTCTCGAATCGCAAATAACCAAACTTTCCCTCAGCTTTTGGGGAAAGAACACTAGTTTTGATAGCTTTTGTCTTATGGCAGGAATCTAACTAGTTTCATAGAGAATAATTGTTAATATTAGCACACCACTAAATTATTATAAGAAAGGAACGTCACTATGATAAATCAAGAAATTACAAGAGCATATTCTATTCAAGAGGTTTCAAAACTACTTGGAATTCCTTCTGGAACGATTAGACAGTGGGAAAAAGATTTAAGTGGACTATTAGTCATTCCGCGTACAAAGCAAGGTGCGCGTTATTATACAAGTGTTGAAATTAAACTATTAGAAAAAATTTCTGCTATGAGAGCTCAAAATGTGGGCAAGGGAATGATTCGAACCCTGCTAGAGAAGCACTTACAATCACCTTCAGAATCTGTCTCTGAATCATTCGAAATGGTGTTGGCTACAACAGACGTAGCCGAGACGGAAAAAACAAACGAGTACTCATTACAATTAACTGATATTCAAGCTAGCCTGCAAACTTTAAAAGAAGGCATGATTCACGAAGTTAGACGGGAAATATTAGAGCAACGTTCCATCCTTATGGATGAAATCAAACACGAGTTAGCAAATGCATCATTACAAACCGTCATTGATCTTTCAAAATCTATTCAAAGATCAAATGATAAGCGAAAGGCTGACATGCAAGTTCTGACTGAAGCAATTCAATCAAATTCGAAATATACCTCTGAAACATTCGGAACCTTATCGGAAACGATTGCGAAACATTCGAAAGCAACTTCCGAAAACATTGAGCAAAAAATTGAGCATATGAATCAAACCGTTCAAGCAGAAAATGACCAACTTCTATCAGCAGTGTCTCAAACCGTAGCAGATGTCAAAAATGATGTTCGAACAGTTGCCTTTTCTTTGCATGAAGATCAACAGCAGCTGCGAGAATCGATTCACGAACTCCAAGAATTTACTAGTCACATTCATCAACGCGAAGAAGGGTTTCAAGATTTAGTTTCAGCTTTCCGTGAAGCCGCCGCAGCAAAAACTGAAAAAAAGCGCAATTGGTGGAAACTCTGGGGAAATTAATATGCGATTGAGAGACAAAGTATGGGTGGATCCTGGCTTTGTCTTTTTTTTCGAAATGACAATATTCCATCTATTTATTTCAAATCACTCGTACCCCCTACTTCTCTCGATCCTTTGAAACACCCAGAACTTACTACTCATAAAGTTAAATACCATCCCAATACCTGTGCATATGACCTTTGCTAATAAAACTGGAAGATGAAACAGGTTGATAAAGAAAAGAATCAACACTGACACTAAAATTAAGGTAGCTACATTTGCTACTACATACTTTAAGGACTCAGAGTACTCATTTCTTTTATTCTCCTTAAAGGTCCATGAACGATTCATTAAATAACTATTTAGCATTCCACATCCATATGAGATAGTTTGAGACAATAAAATAGGACAACCATTTGTAAACAACAAACTAAACACACCAAAATCAACCATCGTATTAATTGCTCCGACAATTGAAAACTTGATAAATTCAATAAGTGTCTGATTCTTCATAAATCTCACTACTTTACCCATTTTTTATCCAGACATATTATGTTTCTAAACAATACAAATTATTTATACGAAGTAAAAAATTGTTAGAAATAGGTTCATATCATATAATTATCTAGGTGGTTATTATCCAATTGAGGAGGAAAATGAATGAGTAAATTAACTGGTTTCATCAGCGGCTGGCTATCGCATAGAAAGGCATTAATCGAGTCTTTGGGCATTTAAAGGATGAGGTAGACTACCAGTCTTGTAAAACATTAGATGAACTGAAGGCGAAAATAAATCATTACATGGTTTACTATAACAATTATCGATATCAATGGAATTTAGAAAAGATGACCCCTATTCAATATAGGAATCATCTTTTAGCTTCATAACTCTTTTTTTCATGTGTCCTTGACATGGGTGCCAGATTAAAAAGACCTGTTTCTTTTTTACTCTCCTAAATCAACGTTATGATACACACGTTGTACATCTTCTAAATCTTCTAATGCATCAATTAATTTTTCAAATTGCGCTTGAGCTTCTGGGTCTAAGCTAATATCATTTTGTGCGAGCATCGTTAGCTCAGCAACTGTAAATTCTGTAATTCCAGCATCTTTAAAAGCAACCTGTACAGCGTGGAACTGATCGGGTTCCGCATAAACAATCACAGTATCCTCTTCTTCAATAATGTCACGAACATCAAGATCTGCTTCCATTAATAACTCAAGAACCTCGTCCGACGTTTTTCCCTCAATACCAAATACAGCAGTATTATCAAACATATAAGCAACAGATCCACTTACTCCCATGTTACCACCGTTTTTGCCAAAAGCAGCGCGAACGGTAGAAGCTGTACGGTTCACGTTATTGGTAAGTGCATCAACAATGATCATTGATCCACTAGGTCCAAAGCCTTCGTAACGAAGCTCATCATAATTTTCTTCTGCTCCACCCTTAGCCTTATCAATCGCACGATCAATAATAACTCTTGGTACGTTATACGTTTTCGCTCGTTCTAACACGAATTTAAGTGCCTGGTTTGATTCTGGATCCGGCTCACCTTGTTTTGCTGCTACATAAATTTCTAACGCAAATTTGGAGTAGACCCTACTCGTATTTGCATCCTTAGATGCCTTCTTTTCCTTAATATTGTTCCACTTACGGCCCATTATGAACACTCTCTTTCAACTTTGTATCTATCTGCCTACTAACTAGGCTTATACCTAATCACATCACATATTATACCGCAACAACTTCATTTACGAAAGATTTATAACCATTCCATCATAACGGTGACAGACACCCTTCGTGGACACTTTCCTTTTTTTGTCCATCTCAGGCGGACAGTGGACAATTAGTAAAAAAAATAAGCTGCAGTAGCAGCTCATGTAAAAAAAGTCTCTTTTTAATCTCCATCCAACATTCTAAATACGCCACCCAATAGACTACCTTCGTCTTTTCCATTTCCACCTGCCTGTGGAGCAGCAGCAAATACTCGACTCGCTAAACGGCTGAAAGGTAGAGATTGAATCCAAACGGTCCCGGGTCCACGTAATGTGGCAAAAAACAACCCTTCTCCACCAAATAAAGCTGTTTTGACACCTTTAACCATTTCGATATTATAATCTACTTCCTTTGTCATCGCGACTAAACATCCTGTATCGACACGTAGAACTTCACCAGGTACAAGCGTTTTTTGATAAATGGTCCCTCCAGCATGAACAAAGGCCATTCCGTCACCTTCAAGCTTCTGCATGATAAACCCTTCTCCACCGAAAAATCCTGCTCCAATCTTTCTCTGAAATTCAATTCCCACAGATACACCTTTTGCAGCAGCTAGAAACGCATCTTTTTGACAAATAATTTTTCCCCCTAACTCACTGAGGTCCATGGGTACTATTTTTCCCGGGTAAGGAGAAGCAAAGGATACATGCTTTTTCCCACTTCCTTGGTTCGTGAATGTCGTCATAAACAAGCTTTCCCCAGTAATCATTCTTTTTCCGGCTCCAAGCAATTTCCCCATCAGACCCCCACTCCCAGAAGAACCATCTCCAAAGATCGTCTCCATATGAATGTGATCCTCCATCATCATTAAACTACCAGCTTCAGCCACTACCGTTTCTCCTGGATCAAGCTCCACTTCTACAAACTGCATGTCATCTCCATAAATCTTAAAATCAATTTCATGATTATTCATCTACATATCCTCCACATTAAACTGTTTGTTATTTTCATTTTCATAACAAATACTACTTTGTTTATACGAAAAAAAGCAGTAGAAGTTTCCTAACATAAAATTATTTTTTTCGACTTTATTATGTATAAAACTTTAGCACCGATATAGCAACTGCTATCATTCTGTTAGCAACATAATTCTCCCTTTAAGAAAAATAATATTACACTAACTGACAGATTGCACGAATTACCTTTTATAATTTTCTGACAATAATTGTCTTCATAATACATTTTCCGACACAGATTTCGCATTAAATGTCAAGTCTTGCGCTTTCCCGAGAAATAATGTAAAGAGTGACAAAAATCTACACTAGGCTATTACCCGGTCAAATGTTTAAGTTATTCATAAATTATACCAACTAACTTAAAGGAGAGCTGCCTCAAATGTATCACTACCCTACTTATTTTACAAATGGATATCTAGTCCCATCTACAACCATTCCTGACTATTATCGACAACCACCTCAAATTCAAGGAATAGAAAGAAGATTATCCACTTTAGAAAGAAAAAATGAAGCCCAGTCAAAGGAAATTGAACGCCTAAATCGAGAATTAACACGTCAAATACAAGAAATTGCAAGAGTAAATAAAGAAATTGGCAGAATAAATCAGGAGATTGTCCGTCTAAACCAAAACGACGAAAAACATACTCGTCGACTAAGTCGATTGAACCAAAGACTAAGATCAGTTGAGAGACGTCTTAATATACCATTTTCCACTCAAGATGAGGACTTTTAATAGAATCCAGGGAAGAATCTATTTGTTGATCTCTTCCCCTCTTCTTATTATCATTTCACGTTATTATTTTATATTACGAAATAAATAGTTTGAATTTTAGAAATTTAAATTAGAAAGAAAGGAAATTCTATTCCAAGGATAACAAAATTAGGTTATATTAAGTAATATCAGGAATGATCACAAGTATTTATGAGATGGAGTTGGCCCAATGTTTGAACGCTACAAAGGTAGATTAATCTCAACTATTGCGTTTTTGATTGGAATGACTACATGGAATTTGGTTTTCTATGTAGCAAAGAATTATGACTACGATCCATGGCTTGACCTTCCTTTCACATTTATATTCGCAATAACCGCTTGGTGCCTTGGGTCGTATTTTGACAAATCAAAAGTACTATTTAACAAGCTTTCAAACAGCGAAGAAAACTACAAAAAACTGTTAGAAACCAATACATATTTATTTAACAATTTAAATCAAGTAGTCTACCAAACGGATCACTTGGGTTGTTTAACCGTGTTGAATCCTGCCTGGGAGACTGTAACTGGCTATACACCCCTTGAGAGTATTGGTCGCTCCCTTTTATTTTATGTGTACCATGAAGACCAAGAATGGATGAATCAAAAAGCAATTGATACGATAAAGCATTCCACTCAGATTGTCCAAGAAGAAGTACGTTTACGTAAAAAGGATGGAGGCTTTGTTTGGATAGAAGTTAATTCTAAATTTAACTTTACCGATAACGGAAAACTAATTTCTACGGTTGGAACATTAACGGATATTACCGAATGGAAGCTTTCAGAGTTAAAACTGCTTCAATTAAACGAGGACTTAGCCATACACTCTGACAAGCTAAGTGTGGTAGCAAATATGTCTGCGGCTATCGCGCATGAAGTAAGAAATCCGCTTACCTCCATTTCTGGATTTATTCAGTTACTGAAAGAACAACGACATCTTCAAAAAGAGTATATCGATGTGATATTTTCAGAGATTGAGAGGATTGAACTTGTATTAAGCGAGATGCTACTTCTATCTAAGCCACAAGTAGTCAATCTTAAAAAGTTTGACATCATTAAAACTTTAGACTATGTAATTGCACTTATCAGCACAAAAGCAAATATGAATAGTATTGAAATAATGCTGAAGAAAGATGAGAAGCCTATCTGGGTGTATGGGGAAGAAAACCAGATTAAACAAGTGTTTATAAATATCATTAAAAATGCGATTGAAGCTATGCAAAATGGTGGAAAAGTGCATGTAAGTCTTGTAAATGACAACCAGTATGTATCGATTTATTTTTCTGATACTGGATGTGGTATCCCAAAAGAAACGCTTGAAAAGATCGGACAACCATTTTACACGACCAAGGAAAAAGGAACCGGTTTAGGTCTTACAACTTGCTTCAAAATAATTGAAAATCACAAAGGAAAAATACATATATCTAGCCAAGTTGGTATCGGAACAACTTTTGAAGTGATTCTCCCACTAACGGAGGCTGAAATTTCTGCTGTTATATAAAAAAGTACCACAAAAGTGGTACTTTTTTAATATACATCTTGTCGTACAAAGACAGTAAAAGAGACAAGTAACGCAGCAACTGCCCAAACAACTAATACTCCAATAGAAAATAAAAGGGTCATTCCCGGTACTGGTGGAGAGCTTCCTGCTAAATATCCTGTTAAATCAAGATTTATCATAAATAAATATTTCGCTGACTGCCAGGAGGATACAAGATTGCTCAAAATTAATCCCGCAATTAAAGCAGCAAGCATGACTCCCATGCTAGCTGATGTACTTTTTAATAAAACGGACAACATAAAACTAATGGTACCGACAACAATAGCTACGAACCAGACTAAGCCAAACTCCATTAAAATATACTGCCACTGATCTATTAATTGAACATTTGAAGTATTAAGTTCTCCTCCTACGCTAGTAAAACCTGTTAGAATTGGGGCCCCCCAACCTCCAAATCCAAACACCACTCCTGAGATCAGATACGCTAGTACTCCCATAAGCACTACAATAATTGAAATGGACAATAGTAATGCAACATACTTGCTCAGTAGAATCTTCCATCTTTTTACCGGCCTCGTTAATAAAAGTTTTACCGTACCCGCGCTCCTCTCTGAAGATACAATGTCTGCCGCAATAATCATAATTAATAAAGGAACAAAGAGGGTAATCGATTCTTGAGCAAAACTGCGAACAAATGTAGGAGCACCAGGTTCTGCTGGATTAATATCATTATCTAGGTAGTATTGTTGCTGCTGAACACGAATTTGTAACTGAGCTTTCCATTCATCCGATATACCACTACTCGTTAATCGGTTTTGTGTATCAACAATTTGTTGCTGTAAAGTGGTTCTCCAATCAACATCTCCTAGTTTTTCGATTTGCCTTTGAACCTCCCTAAACTGTGCATATGTAAAAAGACTAATTAAAACAGCCATAATTGCTACAACAACAACCAGTTTTCTCTTCCGGATAATCTTTAGCATTTCATTAAAAATAAGCTTATTCAACGGATTCTCCTCCTGTTAATTCGAGGAATAGGTCTTCAAGAGTAGGCACTTTCCTTTGGATTTCGTGGACCTCTACTCCATTTTCTACTAGCATTTGATTCCACGTAGAGGATTTTTCTGATAACGGCGTTACTAAGTGGTTCTCTTCATCCAGACTTACCGATGTAACCGTCTGCAGAAGGCTTATTCCCTTTTCAAACGGAGTCACTTTCCAAACTAATTGTTCTTGAAGATTTAATAAATTGCTAACCGTATCCACTTTAATTACTCTTCCTTTGGAGATAACAGCCACCCTATCACACATTAATTGTATTTCACTGAGTAAGTGACTTGATACAAGTACAGTTAAGCCTTCTTTTTCTGCTAAAAACCGGATGAATTCTCTCATTTCACGTATTCCCATTGGATCTAATCCGTTGGTGGGCTCGTCCAAAATTAACACCTTGGGCTTTCCTAGAAGTGCCTGAGCAATTCCTAATCTTTGTCTCATTCCGAGTGAATAGGTTTTAACAGGATCATTAATTCTGTCTTGAAGTCTAACTAATTTAACCACATAATCTAAATGTTTGGATTCGAAGTTTGGTATCATACGAGAAAAATGTTGAAGATTTTCCATTCCAGTTAAATACGGATAAAGCTCCGGGTTTTCTACTATACATCCTAAATGACTCATAGCTTTAACAAAATCCTTTTTTACATCATATCCACAAACATATATGCTTCCTGCTGTAGGACGAATTAAGCCCACTAACATTCGAATGGTTGTTGTCTTTCCTGCTCCGTTAGGTCCTAAAAACCCAAATACTTCACCACTTTTAAGCTCAAAGTCTAGTCCTTTTATAATTTCTCTTTTCCCTATTCTTTTTCGTAATCCTTTAATAGATAAAGTTATCTCCGTCATTATAAAACTCCTACCATGTTATTAGTGAAGCAACTCTTTCGGCAATTAAATGATACCCTTTGCTATTTGGGTGGAACTTGTCTGAAAACAAGTAGTCATTCACCTTGAGCTGAAATAAGTCAAAGGTTGGTACAAAAACTGAATTCGGATATTGGTCAAGAAGCTGATTGGTTGAATAATTCCAATCTCTTACAATTGCCGTTGTCGTTACAGCCTCCTCAAGGTCAATAAAGGGATTGTATAAGCCCACAAGAAAAATGACGGCATCTTCATTTAGTGATTTAATAATATCAATGGTCTCTTTCAGGTTTTTTACATATCGGTCTTTTATAACCGATATTTCGTCTTGCTTCGGACTAACAAGGGTTTGTCCGCCTTGAAACAAATCATTACCCCCGATTGTCATTAAAATAACATCTGCATGTCTGATTTGATTTTGTATCGTTTCCCCTTTTACTTGAGTTAGAAGTTGTTCTGAACGGTACCCTTTCACACCATAATTATGAAGAGTAAGTTTTTCATCCGTTTTTTCTTCTAATTCTTCAACTAAATAACCAATATATCCTTTTCCTTCTTCATCACCTGTACCCCTTGTTAGAGAATCGCCAAGTGCAACAATGGTTTTCCCTTGCTTTTCGTTTACAATTTCCTCTACTTGTGTTTGTTCCCTTACCATTGATTCTTGTTTACTCATTTGGTTGTGAATGGTCCATGAAAAACCCAAAAGCAGCAACAGAAATGCTCCAATTGACAGGAAAGAGACAACGGTAACATAAGTCTTATTCATATTTTTTCTCCTAATTCCAGTATCAGTCTATACTCTTATTTTACTGACTGAAACCGGTTTGTTCAAATTTGACCTTCTTTTAAAAATTCTTTACTAAATTATGGATATAATATCTAATTTTGGACAAATTAAAAGGAAAGAAAGTTACCATTAAGGAGTATGAGCAATGGATTTAATGAACAATATGTCATTTGAAATGACAAAAAGTTTCATCCCAAATATCAGCAAATCTGACACACTGAAAATTGTAGAGCTAACAAGAGATGGTGTCGTGATTCAAATGGAAAACTCTAGTTGCAGAGGTGTATTTCCACTTGATAGCTTTCAATATTGGATAAAAAAAGGTTCCCTCATCCATTTAGAGGACCAACAAAAATCATCATAATGTGAAAAACACTAGCTCGAAGCTAGTGTTTTTCATTATGTTCAGCTTCAGCAACTAGGAAATGATTAACAACTTCAGGGAAATTTCCCAACTCTTTTTTTCCTACATCAGAAATGGTATATACACCTCTGTTTACTTTTTCAAACCAGCCATAATAATTTTTTGAAAGAATCGATAATGTCTTCTCACCCGTCCCTTGTTGTCGGAGTGCCCTTGGAGTCATCGGGCCGTTTCTTTCTAACAAACTTGCAATTTGTATACAGTTCTCCTTGTATGCGGTCATAATTTTTGTTTTCGAACTACCACCCACATTGTAATTAACGTTTCTTCCCATCATTTCCTCAATCAACTTTTTCCGTTTTCTTACATGATAGTTCTTATTTCGCTGTTTGTTAAATGGTTGTGGAGAAAAACAGATTTCCATTTTGGGGCCGCTTTTTAAAAAAGAGACAACAATCAACCCTAATTCTAGCCTTTTTAATAAGTGACAAAGATCATGCCATTTTTTAGAGTTCATCTTATATTTTGGTTTTGGAATTGCAATATACACTTGATCCGTTAGCTTCTGCCTTTTAGTCGCTTGCATAAGGAGGTCAACTGTTAATGATAATTTCAATTCTACAACGATTAACTCATCATTCTTTAGAGCCACGACATCGCAATGGTGAACTTCTCCCTGTACCTCATATCCAAGCTTAGAAAAAAACTTTTGAATCGGTTTATATAAATCTACTTCGTAGAGCTTCTTTTCCTTGCTTACCATTCCCGTTCCCCTTCTAGCCCTTTTCGAAAAGTATACCACACCAGGTAGGCGTCAGACACCCTTCGTGGACACTTCCCCCTTTTTGTCCTCCTCAGGTGGACAGTTCGCAAATAAATAAGCTCATATTGATTTGGTGAAATGAACTCTCCCAAATCGAATATGAGCTTTAAGAACAACCTATTTACTTATTGTTTTACTATTTTCAAATTCTTTTCTAGTATCCTCGTGATCTCCAAGATACACATAATCCTTTTCCCAGAAATCTGCATTTTCAATTCCGACTTTAACTGGGTCGAATACAGGGTCTTTTCCAGCTTTCTTTTGTTCTTCATAGTCACGAAGAAGTTTCAATGCTGGCTTCGTTAGGAGTACAATCGCAATAATGTTAAGCCACGCCATACTTCCTACCCCAATATCACCTAGCGTCCAAGCAAGACCCGCTGTCTTTACACTGCCGTAGAACACCATAAATAGGAACACTACACGTAATATATAGTCCATCCATTTACGGCTCTTCTTGCCATTTATGTAAGCAAGATTTGTTTCAGCCATATAGTAGTACGCCATGATTGTTGTGAATGCAAAGAACAATAAAGCAATTGCAACAAATGGACCACCAAATCCTGGCATTACAGACTCAACCGCAGCTTGAGTATATTCAGGACCTGGTTCTACTCCTTCTAAATTTGTACGAATTGGGTCGGCCCCTTCAGGAGTAACATTGTACATACCTGTAATTAAAATCATAAACGCTGTTGCTGAACAAACGAATAATGTATCGATATACACCGAGAAAGCTTGAACAATCCCTTGCTTCGCTGGATGCGAAACTTCTGCTGCTGAGGCCGCATGCGGTGCTGTACCTTGACCCGCTTCGTTTGAATATATCCCACGCTTTACTCCCCAAGCAATAGCAGATCCAAGTATTCCACCAAAAGCAGCATCTTGGCCAAAAGCACTTGAGAAAATTAATGAAATAACTCCTGGTAACTCAGAAATATTTAATACAATAATTGCTAATGCTACAATAATATACCCAACTGCCATAAATGGTACGATAATCTCAGCTGTACGTGCAATACGCTTTACTCCACCAAAGATGATAACAGCTAAGACGAAAACAACAATTGTTCCTGTAATTGCAGGACTAATACCAAAAGCGTTGTCCATACCCGCGGCGATGCTATTGGCTTGAACACCTGGAAGCAAAGCACCCGTTGCAAGTACCGTAACAAATGCGAATAAAACGGCATACCATTTCATTTTCAAACCTTTTTCAATATAGAAAGCAGGTCCCCCACGATATTGACCGTTTTGTTTTACTTTGTACACTTGACCAAGTGCAGCCTCAACAAACGCAGATCCAGCTCCTAAAAACGCAATTAACCACATCCAAAAAACAGCACCAGGTCCACCGTAAGCAATTGCTGTAGCAACACCTGCGATATTACCTGTACCTACACGTCCAGATAGCGCTAAAGATAAAGCCTGAAATGAAGTAATACCATTTTCTGATGAATGCTTTTGGAACATCAACTTTCCAATATCACCCATATGGCGAACCTGTAAAAATCTAGTTGCAAGTGAAAAATACAATCCTACTCCTAAGCATAAATAAATAAGTGCTGGACTCCATATAATCCCATTCAACCAATTTACGAAATCTTCCAAATAAATTCCCCCTTTAGTATATTATTTTTTAATTATAATAAGAGTTGTCACAATTGAAAAGGATTATTTTTAATTTTTTAAATATTTAGATTTATCTTGTAAGATTATTTTACAATAGAATTTCATTACACTGTCCATTCCACACGGACAAAAATGCCCATTTTGTCTTTTTAGGGTGTCTGACACCCTCTTTGTGGTACACTATTGGCGTAGAGTTAATAAGATAAACAAGGCGAAAATACTCTAGATAAAGGGGAAGCAGTGGTTGATTATTGTGTCACCCACTTAATGAAACTTATATGAAAAATCGATCTATAAACGGGCTATTTTTAAGTTGGAGAAATGTGGTTTTTGTTTTAATTATTTTAGCAATTTTTATTTTCCTAAAAAATACTGCACTGTTTGAAGCAATCGTTGAGGGTGACTTACAGAAGATAAAAACATTTGTTGGAAACAATCGAATTAGTATTTTGCTGTTTTCAACATTTTTCATGCTTATTCAAAACACATTCACTCTCATCCCACTACTAGTAGTAATAACCATTAATATCACCTTTTTTGGCTTTTTATTAGGTTTTTTATGGAGCTGGTTAACAAGTATTTTTGCTGCCATCATTATCTTCTTTCTTGTTCGCTATTTATTTCAAAGCTGGCTTCTTAGCAAGGTAGATGAAAAGCTAGTCGAAAAAGTTGAAAATAAAGGATTCCTTTATGTTTTTGAAGCTAGAATATTTCCTTTTGTACCGACTAGTTTGGTGAATATTTTAGCGGGGGTCAGTTCCATTAAGTTTTCTAGCTTTTTTTTCGGAACTCTATTTGGTAATTTTATTTACTTTTTCGTTTTAGCACTTATTCCTGCCGGTTTTTTATCCTCCTCTATTAATGAATATATAATTGGAGGAGTAGTCCTCCTTGTTCTCATCTTTTATTATATTTACAGCAAAATAAGAGCTACAAAAAAAACTCCTTCTAAAATAGAGGAATAAAAATCTATACAATTAATCCTAGTTTTACTTCTAGGATTTTTCCTGTGTTCTGAAAATTAACAAACTTCACATAACAAAAATATTTATGTACAAAACTACCTTTGTCTGTAGTATGATTGGACAATATAATTACAACGAGGGGGATTACCTTGCAACACGACATAAAAGAAAAAAGAAACAATCGTGGAATCCTACTTATCAGTTGCCCTGATAGACCAGGCATCGTTTCGAAGGTTTCAACTACATTATTTAACCATGACTGCAATATTATCGATTCAAACCAACATTCAACTGACCCAGAAGCCGGTCATTTTTTCTTACGGATCGAATTCGAATGTTCAGATTTAGAACATAAAAAATCATCTATAGAAAAATCATTCCAACTTCTATCCGAAATATTTGACATGAAGTATTCCTTTAATTATGGAAATGAATCACAAAGCTTAGCCATTTTTGTTTCAAAGGAGAATCACTGTCTCCTCGAATTATTACTAGAATGGCAACGTGGGGATTTGCTAGGCGATATTAAATTAGTTATTGGAAACCATGAGGATTTAAAAGAATATGTTGAGAATGTTAACATTCCTTTTTACTATTTACCAATTACTCGTGAAACAAAAGAAGAAGTTGAAAAGAAGCAATTGGAACTCTTAAAAGAGTATGAAATAGATACCATTGTTTTAGCAAGATACATGCAAATTTTGTCTCCCTCATTTATCGAGCATTATCCATGCCAAATAATTAATATTCACCACTCTTTCCTACCTGCCTTTGTCGGAGCGAATCCTTATAAGCGTGCTTATGAAAGAGGAGTTAAATTAATTGGTGCAACAGCCCATTATGTAACTGATGATCTAGACGAAGGACCAATTATTGAACAAGATATCGAACGTGTCAAACATCATCACGAACTGTCTGACTTAAAGAAAATTGGAAGTCAAGTTGAAAGGAAGGTACTATTAAAGGCGGTAAAATGGCATAATAGCCATAGAATCATTCCGTTTGGAAACAAAACCATCGTCTTTGACTAATACACTTCACCAAAACACCGGCAAATATCTACATATACCGGTGTTTTTTCTTTTATTCACAAATGGATTTTCTGCCTTTAAACTCCGTTATTATTATCGCATAAAATGGGCATTCGTCTTGGCAAGCCGCTGTTCCGTTCTTACTTTCAAGATCGCCGTTTGCTGTTGTTTGTTTATTAATCTAGATGCTTTCTTATTAATAATGATTGAATTCCCGACTTTAAAATAAACAATTGAATTTAAATAATCAAATTTTACAATGTCTTCTATATGTACTAGCGACATCCATATACAGTGGTCACTAGCAGGAGATTGAGTTGGAAACCAGTACATGTTTAGTGGTGCACTAATAACAATTGGGACCATGTGATAGTTACCTAATACTGCTTTGGCTCCATTTATCGCCCCTTCTAAAGTAAATCCATAGTATTTCATGGTTTCCTCTAATATTCTCTTAGGAGATTTCGAAACCAAAAAGGATTCCTTTCCTTCCTGAACCATTGTACGTACATGATCGTTTGAATCAATTTCAGGTTTCATATACAGTGTTTCACTTGTTAAGATATAGCTATCAATCATCTTCATCAAGTACTCCTCCTACAGTCTCATCTATTACAAAGATATTTTATAGAAATATTATCCATAACAGGTTAGTACTCATCAATAGTTGTTTCAATAGTTAAAAAATTCGCCTTAATTAATGTTACATTTCCTAACATAGCTAATTTGACAAAAATAAATTAATCATTATAATATACTTTTTTCCTAATACTAAATTACCATTTACTTCGTCTTTGCCCGTAAAAGAATGGATCATTTAACTTGAGGAATAGGATTTGAGCAATTCACAAAACGTTCATATTTTCTTTTTTTGATTTTTTAGTGATATTACTCACAAGGATTACAAAGTAGATTTTTACCTATAATAATGGTAGTATCAATGGAAGAATAGGAAGTGAATACATATGATAAAAATTGAAATCCCTAACCCAGATGTCGTAATTACGAGGAAACGACAAGTTGGAGAGCCAGTTGAAGCAGTAATAAGCAGCGAATATGGTTTTACCGATTATCACAAAATTCCAAGAGATAAAGGCGGAATCATCCTTTTCTTTAATGCAAGCGATGATTTAATGTTTGTTGGTAAGGCACGGAAGCTTCGCCCAAGAGTGAAAAAGCATTTTGAAGACCAAGTTTCTCCTATCAAGAAACATCGAGATGAAGTATACAAAATTGCTGTTATCACTGTTGAAGACGCGATGGAAAGAGAAATTTATGAAACATATATTATCAATACATTGCAGGCAAAATATAATATTGATAAAGTTTTCTTTAAGTAAAATAAAGAAATCAAAACCCCTTCAAAGTGAAGGGGTTTTTTTACTCCAGTTCTTCTTTGCTATTTTTCTTTTTTACAAAGCGATAGGCTAAATAGGCAATGTAAAGTGGAGTTGCTATGTAGATTAAATATGGAAATTGTTTATATGTACCTTTATAGATTACAAATAACAAACACCCGATAAAGAGTGTAACAATCGTCCCATATTTTGGTAAAGGAATTTCCTTAAAACTTGGAATTCTAATCCTGCTTACCATTAAGAAACATAATCCAGTAAATACAACGGTTGTTATTACATTCGGTATAAAATTACCAAATAGCGTTAATAAGGCCAATATCCCACCTGCTGCGGTGATTGGTACACCAATAAAATAGTTCAAGCTAGATTTCGTGCTACTTATATTAAATCTGGCTAGCCGATAAGCACCAAACAGAGGGAATAAACCAGCAACCATAATCCCTAACTTACCAAGTTGATTTAAGTATGTATAATACACTAAAAATGATGGAGCGACTCCAAACGTAACGATATCTGCTAGTGAATCTAACTCTTTTCCGAGTGAACTATCTGCCTTAAGCATCCTCGCCAAGCGCCCATCCATGCTATCCAACATCATACCAATCAGTATTAAAATGGCCGCATTATTATATTCACCTTCTGCAGCAAAACCGATGGATAAAAAGCCGCAAAATAAATTTCCTAATGTAAACATATTAGGAATACTTTTTGTAAATCGCACTAGCTCTTCAACCTCCTCGTGAGCCTTTAATATTCTTTCCCAACCTATTATACCATTTTCTTCATCCAATCCTAGCGGCTACAACAGAAAATGCCTAACCACCCTATAGGTTAGGCATTTTACAAACAAGGATATTTACTCAATTGTGAATTGAATTGACGAGCTATAGACATTTCCTGTCCTTGGTGTCATCCAAGCATTTAACGTATATTTCCCTCTACTTAATTCAACATCTTTTACGTAAATGTCATAAGATAGTTGTTCCCCTGGAGAGAGTACCTCTTTTCCTATCACTTGTAGGAAGGAGCTGACACTAGAAAATAAGAACACTTCTTCCCCATTTGAGTTCACTATTGAATAATCAAACCTTTGAGAAGAAGTAAAATCAAGAGTAATTTCCTTGCCTGTTTCATTTTTCACACGGTATTGAAACTCTAGAGGACTAGCTTCTATAAGTTTTGATACCACGTCTCCCTGTACTGTATCCATATTTTCCTCCTCTCTACCCGATGATACTACCGGTTCTACTTCTCTTTCAGCACTACACCCATCTAAGATAAAAATGGCCAATATGAACACCAAGATTTTTTTCATGTATACACCTCATTTGTAATCCTTTTACCCTTATTAGTCGTCTTAATGAGTATTGAAGTTACAAACTAACACCGTGTAGGAACAAAATTATCTGTAGTTCGATTCTATTTATTCCTCTTCCTTTTTTGAAAAAAACATGGTACTTTTACTGATAGAGTTATCTTGAAATTTTATTAGTACTTTTTTACTATTTTGTATGTAGGAAGAACAGGAGAACACTCATTGAAAAAAAATTTGGTTATTGTCTATATCTTTTTTTGTTTGATTTATATTTTAGCTTCTATTTATATAACTGGTGGTGTTACTTCTAATAAGTTTTCACACCTTTTAAAAGATATTCTATTCGTTATTTTTAATTTGTTCTTTTTCTTTTTAATCGTTAAGAAAAGCCCTAAATTAAAAACGGTAGAAAAAGAAGAACAGCAATTATCTACATTGATTAACTCAATGGTAGACTTTGTATGTTTTAAAGATGGAGAAGGACGTTGGTTAAAAACCAATAGCTTTGGACTTGAACTTTTTCAATTAGAACATGTTGATTATAAAGGAAAAACAGACACAGAGTTAGCTGAATATAGTGAGTTTTACCGTGATGCTCTCATATATTGTGAAGAATATTCTGACCGCGTTGCCTGGGAAAGCCGAACCGTTACTAGATGCGAAGAAGTTATCCCTCTTCCAAATGGAGGCACGAAAACATTTGACACCATTAAACATCCATTGTTTTATGAAGATGGCTCAAGAAAAGGACTAGTAGTTATTGGACGAGATATTACAGAAAAAAAGCTGGCTGAAGAAAGATTAGTACGTTCAGAAAAACTATCTGTTATCGGAGAACTAGCCGCTAGTGTTGCTCATGAAATACGAAACCCACTTACTTCACTTAAGGGCTTTGTTCAATATATCCGTCCAGCTGACCGAAAAAACGACAGATATTACGAAATTATGCTCAGTGAACTAGAAAGAATTAATGATATTGTTAGTGAACTTTTACTTTTAGCAAAGCCACAAAAAGTAAAATTTTCAAAAACCGTTGTTAGTAACACGATTGAACATGTTATTTCCTTATTAGAAACTCAGGCGAAGATGGTGAATGTAAATATTAATTTTTATAAAGTTCACTCTCCCGTTATCAATTGTGAAGAAAATCAAATCAAACAATTGCTCATCAATATCATTAAAAATGCTATTGAAGCGTCAAAAAACGGTGGGACAGTCGACGTTTTTCTTGATGTGAATTCAGATGGGATGACAGTTATTCGTGTGGTTGATAATGGAGAAGGAATACCTGAGCAAGTGAAAAACCGTCTAGGTGAGCCATTTTATAGTTCAAAAGAAAATGGAACAGGTCTTGGATTAACCGTTAGCTTTAAGATTATTGAGCAACATGGCGGAGATATTTCCTATAATAGTGAACCAAATAAAGGAACAACTGCAACCATTCTTTTACCCAGTTATTCTTCCCAGATAGAAAATGTTCTGTCATTGTAGTATATTTTCTAACATCTCATCTCAAACTAAATTTGAGCATGAATCATGCTCAAAACTTGTGCTGGGAGTGGATAGCCTTGAGTAGAAACAAGCTATTGGTACCTGGGTCAGAAAATGCACTGAATCAGATGAAAGAAGAAATTGCCAATGAGTTTGGAGTTCAACTTGGTGCAGATACAACCGCACGCGCAAACGGCTCTGTTGGAGGAGAAATGACTAAACGCCTCATCCAAATGGCTGAGCAACAATTACGTTCTTAAACAAAGAGAGGCTCAGGGAAATTATCCTTGAGCTTCTCTTTTTTATGTTATACAGAAACTTCAAGAATGTTATGAAAGTACATAGTCACGCAAAAATTAGAAATAATAACTTTTATTGGAGCAGTTTGATATTCAGGAGGAACTGATGGAAAATTACCCACTTTTAGAAGTTGAAAAGCTTGCATTAAAAAAAGTGAAAACATATAAACAAAGCATCCTTCGTTATCTCTTGCGTAGTATGCTTGCAAGCATGTTCATCGGGTTTGGAGTAATTGTTGCTTTTAAAACAGGTGGATATTTTTACAATGAGCATTCCCCTGTTGCGTATCCAATGGCAGCTTTTACATTCGGAGCAGCTATTATCCTAATTGCCTATGGTGGGGGGGATTTATTTACAGGTAATACCTTTTATTTCACCTACACAGCACTAAGGAAAAAGATGAGTTGGAAACATGTTTGGACACTTTGGGGGTTAAGTTATATAGGAAATATTCTAGGTGCAACAGCATTTTCTTTATTAATTTATGTGACAGGATTATTTGCGGAGACTTCTGTAAATAGTTTTTTATTAAGTGTAGTTGAGAAAAAAATGCATGTCCCAACAATGGAACTTTTCTTTAGAGCTATTCTTTGTAACTGGCTTGTTTGTCTAGCTTTCTTTATTCCTATGGGAATGAAAGAGAATGGTGCCAAGCTATTCGTCATGATATTATTTGTTTTTTGCTTCTTTATCTCTGGATATGAGCACAGTATTGCCAATATGTGTACGTTCGCAATCGCACTTGTCCTAAACCATCCTGGAACGATCTCTTTTGCAGGAGTGATTCATAATCTCATCCCTGTTACCATTGGCAATCTTATTGGGGGGAGTATCCTCATGGGGGCCATGTATTATTACGTTAACCTTCCTTTTCTCGATGACGTTGAGCATTAATAATAAGAAAATCCCCTACTATTTGAATAGGAGTTATTTGATATGACACATTATTTAACTGTTGCATCAGAATTAATACTAGGTTTTTTCATGCTATTTATATTAGTAAAGGCGCTTGGGAAAACTCAACTATCACAAATCACACCGTTTGATTTTATTTCCGCTCTTATCCTAGGTGAATTAATTGGCAATGCCGTTTATGACCATGAAACAACCTGGGTGGAAATCGTATTCAGCACGATTGTTTGGGGTGGTTTAATTTATGGAGTCGAGATTATCACTCAGAAATTCAAAAAGACGAGAAAAGCACTTGAAGGTGAACCTAATATCGTTATTCATAATGGTTTTATAAAATATGAAACGCTAAAAAAGGCCAAACTCGATATAAATCAATTGCAAAGTTTAGTTAGGCAACAAGGATATTTTTCACTGCAGGAAGTTCAGTATGCAATCCTTGAGACGAATGGAAGTATTAGTGTTTTACCGAAATCCCCAAATAGGCCACCCACTTTAGATGATTTAAACATCCAAGCTGAGGAAGCATCAATTCCCACGACGTTAATTCTTGATGGAGAAGTACTGTATGGGAATCTCAAAGAAGCGGGACTAAGTGAACAGTGGTTGAAAAATGAATTATCTAAACAAAACTTTCATACTTATGACGAGGTTTTATATTCTGAGTGGAAAAAAATCAGGAACTCTTTATCTTACCGTATCAATAAATCAGGCTAAAGGAGCCTGGTTTTTATTTTGTTCACCCCCTATTTTATGTAATCGTTTTCCTCTAAATATGAATGAATTATGACACCATGTCACAAAATTGTCGAAATTTACAACGGATAAAGATATATTAAAAAACCCTTGATATATCAACATTTCTCCTCACTTTTCCACCCTAACATTATTTTCCTTACTATTTTTGTCACAAATCAATCTTCTTTAACATGTTATTATCATCTACATAGTGGTAATTAGGAAGTAGATAGATTTTCACCTTAAGAATTATAGACAAAATGCCAATTGTGAAAAAACGAACATTTTGTTATACAAAAATATCTTTTTGTGGTAAACTCTAATTTTCCTTGTGAAACAAAACACAAACCTGATGTTATATAAGAAGGAGATGAAACAATTGAAGTTGAAAATGCTATTTCTATCCCTTGTAACAGCCGTACCATTATTATTTTTAAGCGGTTGTGAAATGGTTGTATTTCAGCCTCAAGGACCAGTAGCTAGAAGTATCATGGAGTTAATTAATTGGTCTTTAATGTGGATGCTTTTAGTCGTAGTTGTCGTATTTGGTTTATTTGGCTATATTGTTTGGAAATATAGAGAAAAGCCAGAAAACATGGGTTATGAGCCCCCAGAAGAACACGGTAGTACCGTATTAGAAATCGTCTGGACAGCTATACCTATTTTAATCGTTATCGCTTTAACGATTCCAACGGTTACAACATTGTATGACTTAGAAGATGTTCCTGCAGGATATGAGGAGAAAGAACCGATCGTTATTCACGTCACGTCTGCAGACTGGAAATGGATATTCTCATATCCAGAAGAAGGAATTGAAACAATTAACTACGTGAACATTCCAGAAGATACTCCTATATTGTTTAAATTAACATCGGCAGGAACAATGCAATCTTTCTGGGTGCCAGCTTTAGGTGGACAAAAATACTCAATGAATAAAATGGAAACGGAACTTTATTTAGTTGCTGACAATCCTGGTTCATATATGGGTAGAAACACAAACTTCAACGGACGCGGATACGCTCAAATGGAATTTGAAGTACTTTCTCAGACCGATGAAGAGTATGATGCATGGGTAAAAGAAGTTAAAGAAACAGCTCCTGAGCTTACAGAAGAGAAGTACATGGAACTACTGAAACCAACACATCTTGGTCGTTTAACTTATTCCAACACGCACTTAGCTTGGATTAACCACGCGGATCACGATTCTGAGCTGGTGACTGACCCTGAAGACTATCGTTACCATGGGTATCAAGGAAAGATTTTTGACCAGGAAGAAGAAAATTCTAATGAAAAAGAGACTACTGATGTAGAAAATAATAAAGAAGACCATGGAGGTGACCATAGTGGGCATTAAGTGGGATGAAATTCTGATTACGGGAGATCCAATTATCCTAGGTTCACAGATTGCTATTTTATTAACTTCTCTAGGAATTATTGGTGGTATTACGTATCTAAAAAAATGGAACTGGCTATGGCGTGAATGGATTACTACCGTTGACCATAAACGTATTGGAATCATGTATATCGTAGCCGCTGTACTTATGTTCTTCCGTGGCGGTATGGATGGACTAATGATGAAAGCTCAAACATCTCGTCCAGAAATGAGCTTTCTAGACGCACAGCATTATAATGAAGTATTTACTGCTCATGGTGTTATCATGATTTTATTTATGGCTATGCCATTCTTAATCGGTTTAATGAACGTTGTTATTCCGCTTCAAATAGGAGCAAGAGACGTAGCGTTCCCTCAACTGAATGCATTAAGTTTCTGGTTATTTTTCAGCGGTGCGATGCTGTTTAATATCGCATTCGTTGTTGGTGGTGCCCCAGATGCAGGATGGACTTCTTACTTCCCTCTTGCAGGTAAAGAATTCAGCCCAGGAATCGGGAATAACTACTATGCTATATCATTGCAGATTGCTGGTCTAGGAACTTTGATGACTGGTATTAACTTTATCGTAACGATTTTAAAAATGCGTACAAAAGGCATGACATTAATGAGAATGCCTATGTTCACATGGACAACGCTAATCACTTCCGTTATTATCGTAGCCGCATTCCCAATTTTTACGGTTGCACTTGCGTTAATGACATTTGACCGCTTGTACGGTACACACTTCTTTACAGTAGCTGCTGGTGGATCTGACATGCTTTGGGCTAACTTGTTCTGGCTATGGGGACACCCTGAAGTATATATTGTTATCCTCCCTGCTTTCGGGATGTTTTCTGAGATTATTTCGACATTTTCTCGCAAACAGCTTTACGGTTACAAATCGATGGTTGTTTCAATCGTTGCCATCGCTGTGCTAAGTATGCTTGTATGGGTTCACCATTTCTACACAATGGGATCTGGCGCTTTAGTCAACTCATTCTTCTCTATTACAACAATGATGATTGCCGTTCCGACGGGTGTTAAAATGTTTAACTGGTTGTTTACAATGCGTAAAGGTCGAATTAAGATGACTACGGCTATGCTTTGGTCCTTAGCCTTTGTTCCAAACTTTGTTATTGGTGGAGTAACAGGTGTAATGCTTGCGATGGGTGCTGCTGATTATCAGTACCATAATACTTTATTCTTAGTTGCTCACTTCCACTATGTATTAATTCCAGGTGTTGTTTTTGCGGTATTTGCTGGACTTTACTACTGGTGGCCAAAAATGTTTGGTTTCATGTTAAACGAAAAATTAGGAAAATGGCATTTCTGGTTATTTGTAATCGGATTTAACGTAACGTTCATGCCTATGTTCTTCCTAGGTCTAAATGGAGCTGTTAGACGTGCTTATACCTTCTCTGCTGAGTCAGGATTTGCACCTCTATTCTTATTATCTGCAATTGGATCAGTTATCTTAGCAGCAGGTTTCGCAGTGTTCTGCTACAATATTTATTGGAGCATTCGTTATGCCGATCGTAACATTTCAAGTGACCCATGGGATGCTAGAACACTCGAATGGGCAACAGCTTCACCTGTTCAACACTATAACTTTGCTAAACTACCAGAAGTAAAATCTTTAGATGTATTCTGGTATATGAAAAAGAACAATGAAGGTCTTACATTAAAAGACGAAGAAATAGAAGAAATTCATATGCCAAGTAACTCTGGTCTACCTTTCTTAATGTGCGTTGCTTTCGGAATTGTTGGATTCTTCCTCATATTCGAATGGCATCTATTAGCTGCAATTTCTGCTGTACTGATTATTGCTGGGTTGATTTATCGTTCATTCGATTACAATGATGGTTATCACATCCATAAAGACGAAATTAAAAAGACAGAAAGTGCTTGGAGAAAAATGGAAGGTAAGGTGAATAATCATGTCAGCTAATGTGAACACTTCCCTCCCATTAGAATATCAAACAGAACAAAGCCGTATGAATATTTTGGGGTTCTGGATATTCCTCGGGGCCGAGATTGTACTATTTGCTACACTTTTTAGTGTTTACGGTGTGCTTTACAAGAATTACGCAGGTGGCCCAACTCATCAAGATATTTTTCTGATGAAAGAAGTAATGATTCAGACGGTTCTTCTTTTAACAAGTAGTTTTACGATGGGTGTTGCTATTTGGGAAATGCGCCGCAACAATAAGAAGGGATTAATTGGTTGGTTTATTTTAACCCTACTATTAGGCGCAGGATTCCTATTCATGGAGATTAATGAGTTTATTCACTATGTTCATGAAGGTGCAACGATGCAAACAAGTGCCTTTCTTTCTAGCTTGTTTGTTCTTTTAGGAACACATGGTGCTCACGTTACCTTCGGGATTTTCTGGGCAACGATGGTTATCATTCAAATTGTCAAGCGTGGATTAACACCTGTTACTGCTAGAAAGACGTTTATCATTGGTCTTTACTGGCACTTCCTTGATGTTGTTTGGATCTTTATCTTCACGTTTGTTTATTTAAAAGGGATGGTGTTATAGATGGAAAAAAGTACAGAACGTTTTCCGCTAGCTCACGTCTTTGGATTCGTAATGTCACTAGTACTCACATTCGTTGCGGCCTGGGTGGCACTAGAGATGAACTTGTCCTTTACGATTGTCATGTGGATTATTGGAACACTGGCGGTCATTCAAGCTGGTCTTCAATTGTACATGTTTATGCATATGACTGAAGGAGAAGATGGCAAAGTAAATATCATTAATATTGCTTTTATGGTATTCTGTGCTGTTGTTATCGTAGTTGGTTCTATCTGGGTATTAACATCAGGGCATGCTGCTCATTAATAAAAATAAAAAAATCCGGCATTTAAGCCGGATTTTTTTTTATTTGCGTACTTCCCCCATCAAGGAAATAAATAAACCAAAACCGAACACCAACATGGATGAAGCCATAATACTAATGCTAATAGATAGAGTATAACTCATTATGATACCGCTTTCAAAAAAGCTGTATAAAAACAATAATGCCCCCATTACTAAACCAAATTTAGCAATTGTACTAATTGGACCTAACGCTCTACGTTGCATCTCATTCATATTATTTCATCCCCTTTATTTATATTTTAATGAAGTTCACAAATTTGTCAAATATTTTTTGAAAATTAGACACATTTCAGGCTTGTCTTACTTAAAATTTTATTATTTTGAATGTTTTTACCCTCCACTCGCATAAGATGTACAAGTTATCCCTTGGGACAATTCTAGTGAGTGGAGTGATTATGTGATTTATATAAGTTATATCGTTCTTGGCTTAACACTGGCTGCCCCAATTGGGCCAGTTAATGCAGCAAGATTAGATAAAGGTTTAAAAAATGGATTTTGGCATTCATGGGCTGTTGGAGCTGGATCGATGATTGCAGATGGAATATTTATGTTAACCGTCTATATGGGGATTGTACATTTTCTTGACAATCCATTAATCCAGGTTTTTTTATGGCTTTTTGGAGGATTTATTCTAATTTACAGTGGAATTGAAAGTATTGTGACTGCTAACAAGTTCACCTTTGACTATCAGCGCAAAAACGAATCCATTTTTCGTTGCTTTTTGATAGGGCTTATCATGTCTATATCAAGCCCTCTCTCTATTTTGTTTTGGCTTGGTATTTACGGATCGGTCCTGGCAAAAACAGCATCAAGCTTCGGGACAACTGATTTACTTCTGTATAGTTCCATGATATTTCTCGGACTTGCTCTATGGGATGTATTTGTTGCTGGTCTTACTAGCCTTTTTCGGAAGTGGCTTAGTTTGAAGTACATCATTCTTACCTCAATCCTCTCAGGCGTATCATTATTAGGTTTCGGTCTTTATTTTGCGTTCCAAGGAATAAAGGTATTATTTTTTCAGGAGTAACTTCATATGATTTCAAAATGAGGACTCCAAGGAAGATAACCAGAAGAAATGGTGGTGAATCATTTGAATTTTCCTCCTATTTTATCCGGTCCCATTTTGAGAAGAGTGGATGAATTTCAAATTACCGTATGGGTAGCAACTTCTAAAAACTATGACATTACGGCAAGCCTTTATATCACTGATCAAAATCATAAAATGCTTCCCATTTCAGTAAAGAACCACAAACTACCCTTAGGAAAACAACTTTATATACACTTAATAACCATCAATCCATTGAAGAAGGTCTTTCCCACCGATCAATTATTAAGCTATAATTTATTTTTTTCAAAGGGGAACCATTCATTTGACTTACAACAGCTAGGATATCTTGATCATAATAGTATTTCTAGAATCGTTTATTCGTCTTTGAAATACCCTTCCTTTTATATATCAAGTACGAAATCCTCCTCCTTCTTGTATGGCTCATGCAGAAAATTACATGGCAAGGGTGATGACTGCCTTCAATTGGGAGATCAACTACTGGAAAAACACCAGTTAGATCATACCAAACGACCCTCAGCACTATTTTTATTGGGTGACCAAATTTATGCAGATGATGTTTCAGAACTCATCTTCCCATTTATACGTAAAACCGTAGAGGTACTGTTGGGATATGAGGAAGACTTATCTTCTATTGATGAGCGAATAACAAAATACAAGAATAGAAAACAGATTTCTAAATATTTATGTAAATTCACGTCAAGAAAATCTAATAATCACTTATTTACCTTTGGAGAATATGCAACCATGTATTTGTTAAGCTTCGGGCCGGCACTCTGGAAGGACATTTTGCCTCAATTAAGTAACAACTCCGGTCATACAGACATTATAAATTTTGCAAACTCTACATTCTCAACTCAAAGACTGCTAGCAAATATTCCAACGTATATGATATTTGATGACCACGATATTACCGATGATTGGAATATAACGAAAAAATGGAAAGAAAATGTGGAGAACTCACCACTTGGAAAACATGTCCTTGCCAATGCATTAACAGCCTACTTCGCCTTCCAAGGCTGGGGAAATGACCCCTCACGTTTTTCAAGTGAATTCCTCCATTCTTTAACAGAATATGTAAATACTTACCCCTCAAACAAACACACTTATAAAAGTTGGATCAACTCCATGTTTGGTTTTGGACCTTGGACATACATAGCACCTACTAAACCAAAAGTGTTATGTCTAGACACGCGCACAAGCCGGGAATGGAGTTATAGTAAGAATCAGTCAAGTAGCTGGATACCTCCTTCTACATCAGGACCTGAACTAGTCAATGAAAAGGGTTGGACTTTTGCTACAAACAAATTATTTAAAAGTGGTTGGCAGAAGAACGATCCATTAGTCATCGTTTCTCCTGCTCCTCTGTATGGAATTGAAGTAATCGAATCTTTCCTTGAAAAGTTTATTTCTCCGTTAAGAAATAGAGGGATACCTGTGACTACTTCCTTTGATTTAGAGGCATGGAGAATGAATGGGAAAGGCGTGTATCATTTTTATGAAGTACTTATGAAATTGAGTCCATGTGAAATAACCATTCTATCAGGAGATGCTCATATGGCATCTGCGATAGAAGTATGGACACAATTCGGCGGTAAACAAGAGAAAATCAAACTACTGCAACTTACAAGCAGCCCATTAAAAAATGAAACCTTTAGAGGCGTTTCTGGATTATCACTAAAAGCTGCCATTGTTCTTTATACCATTTTTCAAACAGAAGACCGAATTATCCGTATTTGTGACGAAAAGCAAAATTTCCATTACAACACAATTGCTAAAACCCATGCAGTGACGTTAGCTGAAAGTATCCATTACCAATATGTAAATAAAAATAGTATTATAGAGTTATCCAATAATCTAGGCTTAGTATCTTTTTCAACAGGGCAAACCTATCACCAACTTTTAACAAAAAAGGATGAAGCATAAACGCTTCATCCTTTTTTGGACTATAGAGGAAGTAACTCAATCATTTCTCTTTTCTTCAGATCTTCGACCATTTGGACCCACTGAGTAGGCTTATTTGATAAGACACTGTAATAAGTCGTAATAAAATCAACCACTAACTCTGAAGAAATTTCTTCGAGTTGATCATCTATTGGCATAAAGCATAAATCAAGACCGGCTACCGCTTCTCCATCATTTTTCCACGATGGGTGTACATAAGTAAAGTCTAATTTTTTGTATCCAAGATGGGAAAGTACTTCCCTTCTAACAAACGGATCCATTGCTTTTACTCCGCCAAATTCGAAATCACCACGCTGATAAGGATCATAGATCTCTGCAAACATTCCGAAAAGTTCTTTTCCATTTTCTTTCGCTAATTCAGTTAAGTCCTTTAAACGGTTTTGAGCAAGAAAGCGTCCTAAGCTAAGACCTTGGCGACCAATAATTGTAAAGTCTGTCATAGCAATGTTCCAGTTCGGATAGTAACGATATTCTGTTGAGCCCACCACATCACCGTTATGTACGGCAACAAACACACGAATACTCGGATCTTCTAGTGGCTCTTTCCATAATTCAAACTCTAAAACCTCTTCAGGTGGGAAAACCTCCTTCATTAACTCATGCATTTTAACAAATAAAGGATCTTCAATGCTCGTAATACGAATGTAATCCATTACTGTCACTCCTTGTAAAAAATTTATTTCCAGTCAGTATAAAGATCTATTCTACGATCACGCCATGTCGTCACTGAACCCTTTTCCCTCACTTCATATAGAAGGTCTAAATCAAGGTCAGCTGTAACGATCATGTCATCATTAATTTCTCCCTGAACCATTATGCCTTGTGGTGGAAAAGGAACATCATTCGGTGTGATAACAACCGCTTGACCGAAATTGCCACGCATAAAGTCAACTGTCGGCAATGATCCAACTGTTCCAGTTAGGACAACATAGATTTGATTTTCAATGGCTCTTGCATGGCTCGTATAACGTACACGATGAAAACCGTGACGGTCGTCTGTACATGACGGGCAGAAAATTACATCAGCCCCTTTAGCTTTTGCCATTCGAACGATCTCAGGAAACTCAATGTCATAGCAAGTAAGCATCGCAATTCTACCTTTGTCTGTATCAAATACACGAAGTCCATCCCCTGCAGACATATTCCATTCTTCCACTTCAGTAGGTGTAATATGAAGCTTTGCCTGTTCTTCTACTCGACCATCAGGGTAAAACAAGTGAGCAACATTATAGAGCTTACCTTGCCTTTCTAATACATGTGTTCCCCCGATTATATGCATTCTGGTCTCTGAGGCAAAATTCTTGAATAATTCTAGATATTTTTCTGTAAACTTTGGCAAGTCATTTATGGATAAAGCTTTCCCACTCTCATCACCGATAGATAATAGTTGGGTTGTAAAAAATTCCGGAAAGAGTATAAAGTCTGAACCAAATTCCTGAGCTGTTTTTATGTAGTGCTCACACTGAGCAGCAAAATCATCAAATGATGAAATCGTATGTAGGTGATATTGAACAGCAGATACTCTATATTTCAAAAACAGCAGCTCCTTTATTGATTTTCTAACAATTAGTATGGACGATATTTTAGAAAATCACAACTTTCATGCTCTATATATTGTTATTATTTATTAATTGTAAAAAGCATCTTTACAGACCTTCATTTAAGTGCTAATTTATTAATAGTTTTATAAAGACAGTGTATACAAGAAAAACATAGGTGATTAGGAGTTTCGTAAAGAAGAAGAGGTGAATCTATGGACAGCCAAATCATTCGTTTTATTAGGGAAAGCTACAGCATGACCCAACGAGACTTTGCAAAACTTGTTAACTGTAGCTACTCACTTATCGCCTTAGTTGAACTAGGAAAACGCAATGTTACAAAAAATCTCGAAAAAAAGATTGCAGAGGCACTTGATCTCGATCAAAAGCAAATTGAATCCATATCACTAATTGTAAAAGAAATGGGTAACGGTCTTCCTCCATTTATGTAATACACAAAATAAACAGTGGCTTCCAAAAAAGAAGCCACTGTTTTTATTGTTGTTGAAATTGTACTTGATGGAGATTAGCAAAAATCCCACCTTTTTCAATTAATTCATCATGAGTGCCTTGCTCAGCAATTCCGTCTTCAGTAACCACGACTATTCGATTAGCATTTCTGATCGTTGCTAGTCGGTGGGCAATGATCAATGTCGTTCGATTTTTAGCAAGCTCATATAGGGCTGTTTGAATGATCATTTCCGTTTCCGTATCAAGTGCTGATGTAGCTTCATCTAAAATTAAGATAGGAGGATTCTTTAAGAACATTCTAGCAATCGCTAGTCGCTGTTTTTGTCCTCCAGAAAGCTTCAAGCCTCTTTCCCCAATCTGTGTCTCGTATCCATTTGGCAAAGAAGCAATAAAGTCTTGAAGATGAGATCGTCTCGCTGCATCCTCAATTTCTTCCTGACTAGCATGTAATTTTCCATAAGAAATATTTTCCCGTATCGTCCCTGTGAAAAGAAACACGTCTTGTTGAACAATACCGATATTAGATCGAAGAGACTTTTTCGTCATAGACCGAATATCAATGCCATCTATGGAGATAGCCCCACTCGTTACATCATAAAAACGAGGAATAAGTGAGCAAATCGTTGTTTTCCCTGCTCCTGATGGACCAACGAATGCTACCGTTTCTCCTTGATTTATTTGCAAATTGATGCCTTCTAGAATGGATTTTGAACTGTCGTAATGAAAATTAACATCCTTAAAGCGAATATTCCCCTTTAATGTGGCCATCTCAATTGCCTCATCTTGATCCAAAACATCTGGAGTTGTGTCAATCAATTCCAAAAAGCGTTTGAACCCTGCCATTCCTTTTGGATAAAGCTCCATAATGGCACTGATTTTATCAATGGGCTTAAATAAAACATTCACATACAAAATAAAACCTACAAGCTCTCCATACGTTAGTTCCCCAGAAAAGCTCAACCACGCTCCATAAACTAACACAATAAGGACAAAGAAACGAGTCATCATATAAATGCCTGATAAACTAAAAGACATCACTTTATAGGCAGATAGTTTTGACAAACGAAAGCGTTCATTATTTGATTTAAATCGATTAATTTCAAAAGCTTCATTAGTAAATGATTGTACAACCCTAGCTCCTGAAACACTATCCTCTACCCTTGAGTTAACATCAGCAATATCACTATACATATTACTCCATGCTTTATTCATACGAAGATTACAGAATGTAATTAACCAGATTAATAGAGGTACCATAAACACAGCGATCAGCGCCAGCTTGACATTTATAGTTAGCATGATCCAGAACGCGCCAATAAATGTCATACATGCAATAAAGATATCCTCAGGCCCATGATGAGCCAGTTCCCCAAGGTCGAATAAATCGTTTGTAATTCTACTCATGATATGACCTGTTTTAGTATTATCGAAGAATCGAAACGACTGTCTCTGAACATGAGTAAAAAGCTGCTGTCTCATATCAGTCTCAATATTGATTCCTAGCATATGACCTAAATAATTGACGATGTACTGTAAAAAAGTCGAGATAATATAAAACGCTAACAATCCTAAACTAACAGAAAGAATCATTGACCAGTTTCCACTAGGCAAAAGGGAATCAATAAACCATTGAACCGCGAGAGGAAAAGCTAGCTCTAATAATGCAACAATTACAGCCGCAGTAAAGTCAATCGTAAACAGTTTTTTATGCGGCCCATAATAAGTAAAAAATCGGCGAATCATAGATCGTCTCCTTATACAAAATCTTTTGGCTATTATTTCTAGATACGAATTATTATAGAATATGACTATCCACATAGCAACGAAAAAAAAGAGAGCAAAATAGCTCCCTTCAGCTTTACTTTAATTTTAATTCCGAAATGAACTGATAGTTTTCTAAACTGTATGAACTTATTTTCGAATGAGATAAGGCATAAAGCTGTTCATCTATATATACCAAGCGTTGAATTTCATTGTCCCATTCTTCATACAGTTCTTTCCCCTCCATATGAGAGATTTTTGACTTCAAGGAGAAACCCTTATCAAGGCTTACATTATAAACATAAGCACCTTGAAAAATAAATTTTTGCTCATAGTCATTTCCTTTCACACTTTCATACACATTGATGGGAAAAGCAAAAAGACCATTTTCCCCATTATATAGCAATGCTTTATGATCGTAGTTTAAAGGTGAGTACGTTCCTCTTCCCCCTATAATCTCTGTAAACTTTTCTTTTGGATTGCTGACATCTGTTATATCAAATAAGGAAATTTTTACACCCTCTGTTAAAACTCTGGGCTCCTTATCTCCCTCCATAGTAACTAGCTTAGTATCATAACCAAAACCAATAATATGATTCTCGTCGTAGGGATGCAGATAATTACTGAATCCTGGAATCTTAAGTTCTCCAAGGATGGTTGGAGAACTTGGCTCTGACGCATCAATGACGAATAAAGGATCCGTTTCTTTAAAGGTAACTATATATATGCGATCACCCATAAACCTCGCTGAATAGATTCTTTCTCCTTTTGCAAGATCAGTTAGTGCACCAATCTGCTTTAATTCTTTATCAAATACGATCAAGTGGTTTTTGGAAGGCTTGCTTTCATCCCATGTATCTCCTTCGGTTGTTGCTATCCGGAAATAACCATTATGTTCATCCATTGAGAATTGATTCAGAACAGTACCGACCACCTCTGCATTGCCTTGAAAAGTAACATCTAACTGATTAATCCCAAATTTATATATCATCGTATTTGGTGTGAACGCTTCCTCACGCTCTGCTTCTGATTTCCAGTTTGTAAGGGCTAAGTAGAGGTTCTCTTTAGACATATACAGCTGACCTCCACTCCCCAAATAAGTAGTAATTTTCGCTTCTTGGGAAGGTTCAGCAAGGTCAAAAGCCGCAATTGTGGTATAGTTAGCTTCCTTTGATCCAGGAATATATTGAATTTCATCATATGAAACAGAGGTTGCTTCCCCTTTATTTACAGAGTCTGAGATTCTTGGACGTAAGTCAACTCCATCTCCCTCTTCCAGTAACCAATATTGTGGAAAGTGATTTGCAACTAAATAAACCTTACTCCCTATCTTTCTAGCACTCGAAAGATACCCTTCTAGCGATATTTCTCTCTCTAAGGTTGGTTTTGATGGATCCTTTACATCGTAAACAAGAGCCCTTGCCATTTCATTCATAGGTGCATACAAACTTTCTGCCGCTATTTTCTTTCCACCAGCAGAATCCTCATAACTATAGCTATAACCGATAATTAATAGTCGGCCTTTATCCAAGAACAATTGCGAAGGTGAAAATGTTTGTTGAAATTGAATGGACGCCACATGTTCCATTTTCTCAGCAATCTTAGTAGAAATAATGTTTACTTTACCATCTACTACTTGGAATATATATTCTCCATCCGTTTTTACAATATCAGCTTCATCAATTCCTTGAACTTGAACATTTGTACTCGAGACCTCTTGACCACTTGCTTTTGAACTTGAATCCGAAGCAGCATTATCCATGGAGGATTCCTCGGAAGCTTTATCTTCTTTCGTAAAAGTAAAAAACTTTTGATTCTGTTTTTCTTCTTTAATAATTTGATAAAAATATTGGTTTAACTGTACTTTATCTTTAATAACAGGTAGAGCACCGTTAACCATTTCACCCTCAAGTTCATTTCCAGATCCATATTGTGCTGTAAGACGCGTTTCTTTTGTGTACATGACAATTGAAGCAATAACCAAAGCAACAAGAATAGGAAGTCCAATAACCCATTTTCTGTTCATAGCAACCACCTTTCTGAAAAACGATTCTTTATAGGATTGGACTCCTATGATTACAAAAAGGTTACAAACTCAAAAATTCGAAGTAAAAAAGGGCGTTTGATCTAGTTTACTTGTCCAACCACTATAGCCTTTTATACATAGGATAGATAGACAGTAATACAAGCTGTTCACTTTTTAAGTGGAGGTGAAAAGAATGGGCGAAAGCTACAACGGAGGTTTTAACAACGGATTTGCTCTACTTGTTGTATTGTTTATCTTGTTGATCATTGTCGGTGCTTCTTTTTTTAACAACTATTAATTAACTAATAATACCTTTGCTTAACGGGTTTGCTTCTAACAAAAAGACCTAGCTTCTCTTTAAGAAGCTAGGTCTTTGTTATTTAATCTATAAATTTTGAATATATGTGTAACGAGTACTTTAACTATTGAGTACACCGGGATAACAAAAATAATCCCTAATAAGCCCATTAAATTTCCTGCGGTTAAAATCAGAACGATGATCGTTAACGGATGAATATTCAAGCTTTTCCCCATTACTTGTGGCGAGATCACATTCCCTTCAACTTGTTGAGCAATCACCGTTATGATGGCAACATAGACGAGCATGATGGGATCTTGAAATAACGCAACAAAAAGCGCAGGAACTACGGCTAAAAATGGGCCTAAAAAAGGTATGACATTCATTAACATTGCAAATAGAGCTAATACTAGTGAATAATCAAGTCCAATAATTAAATATCCAATATATAGTAAGATCCCAACACATAAGCTAACAATTAATTGTCCTTGAATATATGTAGAGATGGTTCTATCTGTTTCTTTTAGAATTTGTAATACATCTTTTTGTAAATCCTTTTTGAAGAAGCTTGCCACTCTTGGTGCAAAATTGTTGCTATCTTTTAACATATAAAACAGGATAAATGGAACTAGCACCAAGTAGAAGATCGTATTAATAAATCCTCCAATAAAGCCAAAGATAGAAAAAATTCCATTGGCAATATTACCGGTATTGTTTTTAATTTGTGTCTCCAGCTGATTGCTACCATCAATTATAGCCTCTTGAATAAATTCAGGAAACGTATCACGATTTTCTTGTATATATTTAATTCCATCAACAACCGAAGTAACCATGCTTGGGACATTGTTGATAAAAAGGTCTAATTGATCAGATATTATTGGTCCTATCAACCGTATGAAGCCATAAAAGACTAGTGTAATTGCTAAATACGCAGAAAGAACCGCCATCCATTTTGGAACCTTTTTCTTCACCAACCAAAATATTAGAGGTCTACATAGGTAAAAAAATATTCCTGCAACTACAAATGGCAAAAATATCGTCTGTAGCAATACGATGAGAGGTTGAAATAAGAAAGCATTTTCCCTAACCAATAAAGAAATAATTAGTATGAAGATAATAGCGATCATTGCTTGAAACCATTTTTTATTTGTTAATGACATTTTACACTTCCTCATAATACTAGATATATATTTGATGATAACAGGAAATGAAATAAATGCCAAACTTTTCTACCTTATGTTTTTACTACATGTAAATTCCCATTAATGGCAAATGTAATGCGACCCGTTTCTTCTGAAACTACAATCATTATTGCATCAGTCACCTCAGATAATCCCAATGCGGCCCGATGCCTAGTACCGATCTTTTTACTTTGAAACGTTTGATTACTTACAGGTAAAATATTTCCCGCTGAGTGAATAAAATCATTCTGTATAAGAACGGCCCCATCATGCAAAGGGTTCCCAGGATAAAATATGGTTTCAAGAAGCGTTTGACTGAATTTCGCACCTATGATGACACCATTGTGTAGAATTTCAGTTAATGGCTGCTTCCTTTCAACAACAATTAATGCTCCGTGTCTTTTTTCTGAAAGTGTGGATGCAGCCTTTGCAATTTGGTTGTATTCTGTTGTATATGGTGATAAGTATGACTCTAAATAATAGGAGGATGCAACACTTTGAGCGTCAGAAACCAGCTTAAGTAAAAGATCAAACTCAGAAAGGATACAACAATCTTCTTCAGAAATCGTGTCTTGAATGGATTTTGTTTTCTCCTGTATCGTTGACAACATAAACTTTACATCCTGTTGAAATCTTGTTTGCTCATACAATTTCCCCACCTCCTACAACATACTTGTGAAACAAGAGACGCCCTAGTAAATATTACTAAGGCAATCCTTTAATGCACATATTTTTCATTCCCTACCATTTCTCTTTCGAAACGTCGTATTAGTAAATCCAGACCTTTTTTGAGTTCCATCCCCTCCATTGGCTTTCCGTGGCCAGTATAAATGAAGTTTGGCTTAAGGTTCTGTATTTTCTTTATCGAATCAAAAGACCGATCCCAATCTTGAGTAAAATATGCTGGTGGAGCATGAATTTCTTTCTTTTGGGTTAAAACAGCTAATGCCGACTCTTGCTTCACCGTAATGAGTGCGTCACCAGCGATAACAACACGGTCATATTCACGAAACAAGGAAATATGCCCTTCAGTGTGTCCAGGTGTATGAATCCAGTTCCAACCAGGCATTTCAGGAATGGAACCATCTGTTGGAAGCAACCGTATATATGAATGAATATTTATTGCTTTTCTTGGATAAAGAGGAGATAACCATGCCATAAGCCCTTTTTCTATAAACGGATGTGGTGGTGGATAATCTTTTTTACCAGTTACATACTCTTGTTCCTGTTCATGAATATACACAGGGACCTGCCATTCATTTAACAAGGGAGTAAGTCCACCAACATGATCAAAATGAGCATGTGTTAAAACAATAGCAATTGGTTTCTTTCCTCCACCTATTACATGTTCAGTAAAATTCTTTATATAACTCCCTGAGAAAGGAACGCCCGCATCAATTAATATCCAATCGTTCCCCTCAGCTCCACATCCACCCACTAGTGCTATATTTGCAATTGCTGTACGATATCCATAAATATCTTTCGTTATCTTATTTCTACTTGCATCCAAGGCATTCACCTCCTATGAATAGAATGTGATAGTTTAATCCTTTTCATGTTAGGAGATTGATTACAATTTGTTATGATACGTCTGCAGTTTTGGATGCTTGAATTAAATGTTCAATTTCATTCAATTTCTTTTCATGGAAGTATTGGACAATTTTACTGCCAACAACGACACCATCACAGTAAGAACCTAATTCTATCACCTGTTCAGGAGTGGATATCCCAAATCCAGCAAGCACTGGAATAGGACTGACGCTCTTTATATCCTTTAAGTATTTGGAAACACTATCATTGAATTCTGTACGAGCACCTGTTATGCCTGTTACTGTGACCGCATATAAGAAACCTCGACCTTTTTTCGCGATTTCTTCTATTCTTTCAAGTGGGCTTGTTAAGGTAACTAGACGAATTAACTCAATATTTGCGTCTTGTAAGTGAGGAGTAATTAATTCTTCCTCTTCAATAGGCAAGTCAGGAATAATACATCCGTCTATACCTGCTTTAACCGCATCATGAATGAACGAACCGATTCCGTAAGCATAAATCGGATTCATATAAGTCATTAAAATAAGTGGAGTAGAAACAATTGGACGAATCGTTTGAATCGCTGACAATACTTCCTTTAAGGTTGTACCCGATTGTAATGCACGTATCCCTGCTTCTTGAATAGCTGGTCCATCTGCTACCGGATCTGAAAAGGGGATGCCAATTTCTATTGCCGTTGCTCCGCAATTCTCTAAAAAGATCAACTGATCCATTAACTGATCTAATCCTCCGTCCCCTGCCATCAGATACGGCACAAATGCCTTCCTATTGTTCTCTTTTAGGCTATGGAACGCCTTTTCAATGCGATTCATTATTACAATGCCTCCTTCATATTTGCTTGAATAGTTTGTACATCTTTATCTCCTCGACCTGAGAGACAGACCACAATTGACTCATTTTTAGTCATTGTTTGTGCATGTTTTAAGGCATATGCTACTGCATGTGCACTTTCAAGAGCAGGAATAATTCCTTCAAGTCTACACAACAATTTTAATGCTTCTAACGCTTCCTCATCCGTAATACTTTCATACTGTACTCTTCCAATATCTTTTAAGTAACTATGTTCTGGGCCTACTCCAGGATAATCTAAACCAGCAGAAATGGAATGTGCTTCTTGGATTTGGCCAGCATGATCTTGTAACAAATACATAAGAGCACCATGTAATACTCCTGGCTTTCCTTTTGTTAACGAAGCTGCATGCTGCTCCGTATTAATCCCATGGCCAGCAGCTTCTACACCTATTAGCTTTACTTCACTATCCTCAATAAAAGGATAAAACATTCCCATCGAGTTGCTCCCACCGCCAATACAAGCGACAATTGCTTCAGGGTTTTTACCAAATTTTTCATTATACTGTTGTTTGGTTTCCTTCCCTATCACACTTTGAAAATCTCTTACCATCATTGGAAAAGGATGTGGTCCCATCACTGATCCTAAAATGTAGTGAGTATCTGTCACATTTGAAACCCAATAGCGCAGTGCTTCGTTACATGCATCTTTTAGCGTTCTGCTTCCAGAAGTAACAGATACAACCTTTGCACCTAGCAACTCCATTCGAAACACATTCAGTTGCTGTCTTTTAATATCTTCCTCTCCCATAAATATAACGCATTCCAGATTTAATAGTGCACAAACCGTTGCTGTAGCCACCCCATGCTGCCCTGCACCGGTTTCAGCAACAATCTTCTTTTTTCCCATTCTTACCGCTAACAGCGCTTGACCGACTGTATTATTAATTTTATGTGCGCCTGTATGGTTTAAATCCTCTCTCTTTAAATAGATTTTTGCACCTTTTGCATGCTTTGATAAATTTTCAGCAAAATATAAAGGTGTTTCTCTTCCTACATACTCTTTTAATAAGTAAGCTAGATCCTGTTGGAAGCTTTCATCATTTTTGGCTTCCTCATAGGCCTTGCCTAGCTCTAAAACTGCTTGCATTAATGTTTCTGGTACAAATCGGCCCCCGTATATACCAAAATGGCCCTTTTCATCCGGCATTACATATGTCGTCATTTACAAATCTCCCCTGTTCCCATTTTCGCTTTCTTAAGAAAATGAATGATTTTCTCATCGTCCTTTTTTCCATTCGTCTCTACTCCACTACTAACATCAACCATATATGGCTGTAGTGACTGAATAGCTAAGGAGACATTATCGATATTTAGTCCACCTGCTACAATAAGCTTTTTCCCCTTGATAGCTATTGGGTCAACGATCTCCCATGGAAACGTCTCCCCGTTTCCACCTCGATATTTTCCTTTAGGACTATCTAAAAGAATATATTCACATGGATATTCCTGAATTTTCTCACAATCCTTCTTTGATGATACACCTAATGCCTTGATGACTGGTACTGAAAAATTATTACAAATATCAGGATTTTCATCACCATGAAGTTGAACCATTGTTAATCCTGTCTTTTCAACTATATCTTGGATGGTATTTATATCTTCATTTACAAACACACCGACTTTTAAGACATGAGCTGGGATGGTGTCAATAATGATTTTTGCCTGTTCAACCGTTATCTTTCGTTTGCTTTCTGCAAAAACAAAACCAATTGCATCTGCTCCAGCTTCCACGGCAACCTTTGCTGCATGGATATCAGTAATTCCACATATTTTCACTTTCAATTTGAAGCCACCCTTCTTAACGGAAGCTTCATTGCCCGTAATGCTTCTTCCGGCTTTTCGTGCCTCATAAACGTTTCACCTACTAAAATACCTGACGCACCAGCCGCTACCACTCTTCTGACATCCTCTGTAGTAGCAATACCACTTTCACTTATTAAGTATCTATTGGACTCAACAATTTTAGAAGCTAATCTTTCTGTTGTCGCTAAATCAACTTCAAATGTTTTTAAGTTCCGATTATTTACACCAATTAAGACATTATCAGTAGTTAACACTTTTTCTAATTCTGCCTCATTGTGTACCTCCATAAGTACCTCAAGACCTTTACTAGTGGCGTAATGATATAGCGAATGCAGAGTCTCTAGATCTAACGCAGCAGCTATTAACAAAATAAGATTTGCGCCCGCATGCTTTGCGTAATCAATTTGAATAGGATCAATAATAAAATCTTTGCAAAGAATAGGTGCTGTGATCGCCTTTCTCACTTCTTCCAAGTCTCGGAAATCTCCTTTGAAAAAAGTACGATCTGTCAATACACTTACCGCATCAGCACCTGCCTGGACATACTGTAGAGTCTGTTCAGACGGATCACAATCCAAATTAATGGCTCCTTTGGAAGGAGAGGCTCTTTTAAACTCGGCAATAATCTTTACTTCTTCCGCTTGTTGTAACTTTTGAATAAAAGACACATGCTTCCTGTCAACTTCCTTTAACACCGGGAGGTCTTTTAATATAAGTACTTCCTTCTGTTTCTCAGCAATAATCCTGTCAAGAATCGTCTCCATACTTACACGACTCCTTCCTTTTTGAATTTTTCCCCTATAGTAATTAGACTTTCAAGCTTCTGTTTCGCCGAACCGCTATCAATACTTTCTTTTGCTTTAGCAATCCCCTCTACAATCGAATCCGCTTTTCCACCTGCATAAATCCCTATCCCAGCATTGAACAACACGGTATCACGGCAGGCTCCTTTTTCTCCATTCAAAACAGATAATAAGATTTCTCCATTTCTCATAGCATCGCCACCGATAATTGCTTCGTTAGGGTATGAAGAAAGCCCAACATTTTCAGGGGTAAGTATTTGTTCTGAAATCGAACCGTTATCAACAATGATTAAATGATTTTCCCCTTGTAACGATGCTTCATCCATAAATCCTGCACCATTGATTACAACGGCCCTTTTTCTTCCTAAGTTATGAAGCACCTCCCCAAAGGTCGGAAGCAAATCTCTTCTATATATTCCTAATAATTGATAGTCAAGTTCCATTGGATTTGTTAAAGGTCCAATTAAGTTAAATATCGTAGGAATTTTTAACTCTCTTCTCACTTTCATAATGTTTTTTATTTTCGGATGTACATGTGGAGCAAATAAAAAGCTAATCCCAACTTCATCCAAACATTCTTCAGCTTCTTCAGGGCTTAAGGTTAAATTAATTCCTAAATACTCTAGAACATCAGCACTTCCTGTTTTACTAGAAATACTTCTGTTTCCATGCTTTGCAACTGGAATACCAGCGCCAGCAATAACAAATGCAGAGGTAGTGCTTACATTGAAGCTTTTCGAACCATCTCCACCAGTACCACAATTATCCATTACATTCGCTACTTTTTTACTAAAGGTGAGTGATTTTTCACGAACTGCCTGAACCAATCCAACAATTTCCTCTACCGTCTCACCTTTTGTCTTCAACCCGATGAGAAATGCAGCAATTTCACTATCAGTCACTTCTTCGGAAAAAAGTTTTCTTACTGCATCTTTCATCTCTACTTGTGATAATGACTTGTTTTCAGACAGTTTTTGTAGATACTCTCTCATTTAGAAGCTCCTCTCCAATTGCTGTTAGAAATGCTTGAATTAGTTTTTTCCCGCTTTCTGTCCCTACTGATTCGGGATGAAATTGAAACCCGTATAAAGGTGCTTCTTTATGTTTGATTGCCATAATCTCGCCATCATCAATGGACGTAGCAAGTACTTGTAACGAATTTGGCAATGTCCCTTTTTCAATAACAAGTGAATGATATCTCATTACTTCCAAAGGTGCTTCAAATTCTTTAAACAGCTCTGTCTTCTCATGAGAAACCTTAGAAATTTTACCGTGCATGATTTTTTTCGCTTTTGATACCGTCGCACCAAAGGCATGACCAATTGCCTGATGTCCTAGACATATTCCCAGGATAGGTATCTTTCTGTGTAGCTGTTGAATAACTTCAATACATATTCCAGCTTGTTCTGGGCGTCCTGGACCTGGAGAAATCACAATAGCTTTTGGAGATAGCTCAATAATGTCTTCAACTGTGAGACTATCATTTCTTTTTACGACTATTTGTTCTCCCAGTTCGCCTAAATATTGATATAGATTGAAGGTAAAGGAATCATAATTATCAATTAGTAAAATCATTTTTCAACCTCCAAGAAAGCTTTCATTTTGTGGATCGTTTCTTCGTATTCTTTTTCTGGAATTGAATCATACACTATTCCTGCACCAGCTTGAATATATGCTTTGGAATCCTTAACCACCATAGTTCGAATGGCAAGAGCAAAGTCGATATTTCCGTTAGCAGAGTAATAACCGACTGCCCCTGAGTAAATGCCCCTCTTGACATCCTCAAGTTCATTTATGATTTCCATCGCTCGAATTTTTGGTGCTCCAGAAACGGTACCAGCCGGTAGGCATGCAATCAATGCATCGATTGGATGATAACTACTCTTCAACGTTCCTTTTACTTCTGACACAATATGCATGACATGCTTGTATTTCTCGATATCCATGTACTTGCTGATCTGTACACTACCAAATTCACAAACCCTACCTAGATCATTTCGTCCAAGGTCAACGAGCATTCGATGCTCAGCTAGCTCTTTTTCATCTTGAATCAATTCCACACTCAGTTGCTCATCTTCCTCCTGAGTGTTCCCTCTTGGCCTCGTTCCTGCAATGGGGTTCGTGTAGACGGTTTCCCCGACTGCTTTCATCAAGCTTTCCGGTGATGCCCCTACGACTACATACTCTTCAAAATCGAAATAATACATATAAGGCGAAGGATTTTGAACTCTAAGTTTACGATAAAAAGAAAATGGATCACCCTGAATAGTTGCTTTCATCCTTTGGGAAAGGACGACTTGGAATATATCACCTTCTACAATGTACTCCTTTGCCTTTTTCACTCTTTCAATAAACTCTTCTTTTGAGATTGACGCTTCATAGGAAGAAATAGAAACTGGTGATGGCGCATCTTCTCTCTCGTTCAAAATCTGATTCTTTGTTTCTTCTACCAAACCTTTTATATCCTCCAAAGACGATTGATCATTGATCGGAATTCCAACAATGAACACCTTTTGAGTTAAATGGTCAAAAACAACGATGGTTTCGAATAACAGAAAATGAACTTCTGGGACAATCATTTCGTCTCTCGGTATTTCACCGATTTCCTCGTAATAACGAACAATGTCATAGCTTACAAAACCTGCAGCTCCTCCGATAAAAGGAATTTCTTTCATGAAATCATTCTCAATATTAGGTACAATCTTTTTCAGCAGCTCAAGCGGGTTAGCTAAGAGGGTTTCACTGCTTTGTTTTTTAATAAGTATCGTGTTATTTCCGCTGCCCTTTAGTTCCACAGCAGGATTAGCTGCAATGAAGGAATATCTCCCTGAGTGCTCGTGCTTTAACGAGCTTTCTAATAAACATTTCTTTACACCTTTAAGTCGTTGAAATATAGAAATGGGTGTTAACGTATCACCAAGAATTTCTTCAATAATAATGTTTTGAACATTGGCGTTCATGTTTTTCCCTCCTTATAAATAAAAAAAGTCCTCTATACGTAGAAAACTACGTATAGAGGACGATGATCATCGTGGTGCCACCTCAGGTTCAGAGCATACATGCTCCCTTTAATTCCTTATAACGGTGGAATTCCGTTGGTCCCTACTGCAAGTTCAAGACCACTCTCATAAGTCCATTCAGCCAAGGGTTTGATCGGTTCTCAGCAATCCCGACTCTCTGTGTCAAACAAACTCGGCTTACTACTCTTAATCGACGATTTTCTTTTATGAAATACAAAAAGGGCTTCTCTCCTGAAAAAGGACGAGAAACCCGTGGTGCCACCTTTATTAGCTAAATGTATTAGCTCACTTTACAGATATCTTTGCTTTCCATGAAGCAACAAATATCTGTCTCTTGTAACGATGAGACTTTCGCCAAGGCCTACTACTTTAAACGGTTCGGTTTGGAGGCTCCGAAGTCCATTCCCTAATACTTCCACACTGATTTGCACCAACCATCAGCTCTCTATAGTTTCTGTAAAAGGTACTACTCTTCATCAATGCCGTAGTCTTTAATTGTTTATTATCATATAAGATATATATATAAAAGTCAATGTTAATAACAGAAATTTTTTAAAAGTTAAATTAAATATTTTTCACTAACAGTTTTTCTATTTTTTGTCTCCACACATATGCCAATTCATTTACTTCTAATAAGTCTTTTAAACCGGCTTTATTTTTCTTATCATGAAGGAAGATCTGATTGGCGTATAGGATAGATACTTTATCTTGGGTTCTTTCTATCAATTCGAGCTTCCCGTCAGCCTGTACCGTTCCTTCCTGCAGTACTTTAAAGAAATAACCAGTATAGTTGGTCTCAACAATTCTTTTTAAAAATACGTCTATATCATTAAATTTTGAAATGGTAGAGCAAGGAACACGACCTTGTGTAACTTGAACAACTGCATTACCTAGCGAATATACATCACCTATGTAAACATCCTTTTCAAGCATACCTGATACACAAAGGTTTTCTCCTAAAGCTGGTAGGGAAAGCTTTACATTAAACTCCTTTTCCCATTGCTTATAATGTTCAAAAGAGTAGACACATACCGCTCGCTCTGGCCCCCCATGGTGTTCTAAATTCGCTACACCATCACCAACAAATCCATTCTTTGTTAACTCGGCTATAGATACCTTTCCTTTTCCAATTCCTGAGCTTTCGTTTTTCCCTTTCCACAAAAATGATTTCGGCTTACCAACACTTAGCGCAATTATCTCTCCCATCTTGTCACCCCATACCTTCACATGATGATACATATTTTAGCCTACAATGTTTGGAAAATCCATTTTTATGTAATATTAAAAAGACTCATGAGTTTGGATGCTTAGGTCCATATTATAGGTATGCGAGTAATCACTAATTTGGTGAATAGGTCCCTTTCTTATAAAAAATGAATGAAGGCGGGTCGAAATGTCGAATTCTTACAAATCTAGAAACGGGAAAAAATATAAGGAAAACAAAAAGAAAGGTGATGGTAAACACCATAATCAAAGGTGGGCGGTGCTTTCCTTATCATCTATTCCTCTTGTGATGACACTTGGTAACTCGATGCTAATACCGGTACTTCCCGTTATGGAAAAGAAAATTAATATTTCTCCCTTCCAAACAAGTATGATTATTACGGTTTATTCAATTGTTGCGATCTTATTGATCCCAATTGCCGGTTATCTTTCTGACCATATTGGGAGAAAAAAAGTGATAGTCCCAAGTCTATTCATTGCAGGAATTGGAGGTCTTATTTCTGGATGGGCTTCTTGGAAAATCGCTGATCCTTACTGGATTATTTTAATCGGAAGGGCTTTACAAGGTGTTGGTGCAGCAGGTGCCTTCCCAATAGTTATGCCCTTGATCGGAGATATGTTTAAAAGCGAAGAAGACGTTAGCAGCTCTCTTGGAGTGATTGAGACATCAAACACTTTGGGAAAAGTATTAAGTCCAATTCTTGGTGCTTTTTTAGCAAGTTATTTCTGGCATCTACCATTCTGGGCTATCCCTGCGTTTTGTATCATATCTATCATTTTAACTCTCTTTCTCGTTCAAAATCCTAAGAAGAGAACAGAACCAATTCCATTTAAGAAGTTTTTCCAAAACGTAAAGAAAATCTTTATTAAAGATGGCCTTTGGCTCTACACTGTATTTATTGTTGGAGTTATTCTCATGTTTGTTTTATTTGGAATACTATTTTACCTCTCAGATATATTGGAGAAACAGTATAACATTAAAGATGTGAAGAAAGGATTGTTTTTAACAATTCCACTCGGAGCACTATGCCTTGCTTCATATATAACAGGTAAAATGATTAAGGAAAATAAAGTTTTGATGAAATGGATTACGTTTGTTGGAATCGTTTTACTATCGATTAGTACAGCAACTCTAAGCTTTTCAGATCATTTATGGTTTATGATATCTATGTTTACCATTGGTGGCATTGGAATAGGCGTGGGACTTCCTTGTTTAGATGCGTTCATAACTGAAGGAATCGAGATGGAGGAGAGAGGCACCATTTCCTCCATCTACAGCTCGATGAGGTTTATTGGTGTAGCAGCGGGTCCACCTATCATGGCGATTCTACAAAAACATCTCCAAGCCTCCCTATTTTATATACTAGCTGGCATAAGTGCTGTTGGTTTACTTGTAATCTTATTTGGTATAAAACCCGAGGAAAAAAGTGCTTAAAAAAAGTCGTACTGCTAGCAGTACGACTTTACTTTTAAATTTTTCAAGTGATATCCACTGACCTTGACGTTGTTTTATTCTTGAACAGGTTTCTTTACTAGACCTAGTATAACTCCTGATACAATCGCTCCAGCAACGATAGCGATTAAATACATAAACCATCCACCCTCAACTAATGGAACTACGAATAATCCACCGTGTGGTGCGCGTAATCCAATTCCAAACATCATTGTTAATGCACCAGCAACCGCTGAACCAGCCATCAGTGAAGGAATGACACGAAGCGGATCAGCCGCCGCAAAAGGAATAGCTCCTTCTGTAATAAAAGATAATCCCATAATATAGTTAACTTTTCCTGCTTCTCTATCTTGCTTTGTGAACTTTTTACCAAAGAAAGTAGTAGCAATCGCAATTCCCAGCGGAGGAACCATACCTGCTGCCATTACTGCAGCCATTGGCTCATAAACTCCATTTGCTAACAACCCAGTTCCAAATACGTACGCAGCTTTGTTAATCGGTCCACCCATATCAAATGCCATCATTAAACCAAGTACTAATCCCAGTAATACGGCATTTCCTGTACCTAAACCTGATAACCAATTAGTAATTCCTGTATTAAGCGCTCCAACTGGACCATTTACAATATAGATCATTGCAAAACCTGTAATAGCAATACCTAGTAAAGGATATAAAAGAATCGTTTTAATACCTTCAAGTGATGATGGTAAACTAGTTAGCACCTTTTTCAAACCAACAACAATATAACCTGCTAAGAAACCTGCAATAATTCCACCTAGGAACCCTGCACCACCACTATTAGCTAATAATCCTCCAACTGCACCAGCTGCAAAGCCAGGACGGTCAGCGATACTCATGGCAATAAACGCTGCTAAAATAGGAACGATAAAACCAAATGCACCACTACCACCACCGATTGTCATTAATGCTTCTGCAATAGGGTGATACGAAGGATCTTCTGGATTAAAAGCGTTGTAACCGAACATAAAAGAGATTGCGATTAATATCCCTCCACCTACAACGAATGGAAGCATATTAGATACACCACTCATTAAGTGTTTGTAGATGGTAGCACCAACACCTTGACCTTTTTGATCTGAAGAAGTAGACGATGCATTCCCACTACCTTTAAAAATTGGGGCATCTTGTTTTAGGGCTCTTTCAATTAGTTCCTTCGGTTTACGAATGCCATCTGCTACTTTTGTTTCAATAACATGCTTACCACTAAAGCGATCGGTTTCCACATTTGTATCAGCAGCCACAATGACAGCAACTGCTTTTTCAATTTCAGCAGGTGTTAAGACGTTCTTTGCTCCTCCAGAACCTCTTGTTTCAACTTTAATATCTACACCTAGTTCAGCGGCCTTAGCTTTTAGAGAATCAGCAGCCATATACGTATGAGCAATTCCAGTTGGACAAGCAGTAACAGCAACGATAAATTTCTTTTCCCCAGACATCGTTTCCTCGTCCCCTTCCTCTTCCTGGTCGTACTGATCGATAATGTTCAAAACATCTCTTTCTGTATTTGCGTTTAATAATGCTTCTCTTACTTCATTTTTCATTAAGATAGAAGAAAGTCTTGCGAGCGCTTCCAAATGAGTATTATTCGCCCCCTCAGGAGCTGCAATCATAAAGAATAAATGGGCTGGTTGACCATCCAGTGAATCGTAATCAACCCCATTAACCGACTTACCAAATGCGATTGAAGCGGTTTTCACTGCCTTCGTTTTTGCATGTGGTATGGCAATTCCTTCGCCAATTCCGGTAGTACTTTGCTCTTCGCGTTTTAGTATGCCTGCCTTAAATTCTTTAGCATCAGCAAGCTTTCCAGCGCGTTCTAATACGTCAACGAGCTGATCAATCACTTCAGGCTTTGTTGAGCCTGAAAGGTTTAGATGAATGGTTTCTTTCGTTAAAATTTCAGTTATTTTCATCTCTTTTTCTCCTTATAACTTTGTAATGTTAACGCTTGTATATAGTGTTTCTATCATTTCTTTCGTTGCCAATCCAATTGAAAATGCAGTTGCACTTCCAGATGCAACACTGTAACGAAACGCTTCCTCAATCTCTTTCGTTTCTTCGTATTTGGCTAGGAAGCCGGCCACCATTGAATCTCCTGCTCCGACCGAACTTTTCACTTCACCTTTTGGTACATTTGAAATGAGAGCTACCTCTCGATTGACTAACACGGCTCCTTCTCCTGCCAAGGAAACAATCACATTTTCTGCTCCCATTTCTACAAGCTTACGAGCATAAGGAATAACTTCTTCTGCAGTTGAAAAACTTGTATTAAACAATTCTCCAAGTTCGTGGTGATTTGGCTTAATAAGAAAAGGTTTAAATGGTAGAACTTTCTTTAATAAATCACCTTCTGCATCTACAACAAACTTTGTTTGGTTTAGATCGCAGATAGACACTAATTTCTCATACGTACCTGACTCCATACTTGATGGAATGCTCCCTGCTAATACTAAAGTATCTTCTGAAGTTAATTGAGATATCTGATCCTGAAGCTTTTTAAAATCCGCTTCAGTGATGGTTGGTCCTTTTGCGTTAACTTCTGTTTCACTATTGGATTTTAACTTTACATTAATTCTCGTATCTTCATGAACCTCAACAAATTTTGTTTCAATGTTTTCCATTTGCAAATAATTCTTAATGTAAAGTCCTGTAAAACCACCAACAAATCCTAAGGCTTTACTTGGAACACCCATTCTTTTTAGAAGTCTTGAAACATTTATTCCTTTACCACCAGGAAATTTAGATTCATTTTTTGTTCGATTCAGATCGCCAAGTGTTAAATGTTCTACCTCCACAATGTAATCGAGGGAAGGATTAAGTGTAACGGTGTAAATCATTCTTTCACAACCTTTATTGTCGTTTTGCTCATGTATTGATCTTGGAATTCACTATTTAGTTCATCCGTAATGATGGACGCTTCATGTAAATCAGCAATTTTTGCAAATGCTATTTCTGAAAACTTCGATTCATCACTTAACACAAATGCTTCTCTTGAAAGAGAAATAGCTGATTGTTTAATCATTGCTTCTTCTTGATCAGGTGTGGTGTACCCAAATTGAGTGTGGATTCCATTCACTCCCATAAAACATTTGTCAAAACGGTATAGCTCTAAACTCGTTAGCGCTCCTCGACCAATAATGGCATTCGTCTTAGGCTTTGCATAACCACCGATTAGATACATAGGGATGTCACTATCTAGTAAAGGCTTTATATGCATAAGTCCGTTTGTCACTACCACAATGTTTTTAGGTAAATATGGAATCATTTCCATTACTGTTGATCCTGCATCAAGAAAAATACAATCTCCTTCTTCAACTAAGCTAGAGGCATACTTAGCAATTCTCTTCTTTGGTTGAAGGTTTTTGGTGGCTTTTTCAACCATGCTCGGTTCTTGAAGCTTTCCCTGCAATCGAGCCGCACCACCATGTATCCTTTTTAAGAACTTATCATCTTCTAGTTGGGTTAAGTCCCTTCTTATCGTTGACTCTGATGAATTAGTTAAATCTACAAGGTCTTGTATTTTCACAACACCTTTTTCCTTTAATTGCTGCAAAATCAATCGATGGCGCTCTGGTGTTAACAATGCATCACCTCATTAAAACGCTTTCTTTTTTTATTTCTTGAGTCAAGAGTACTATATCCCCTCTTGAAAATCAATCACTTTCTATCAAAATCTTTCTTAAATTATCAAAAACTATCAAAAATTCGACAAAATTCACCTTTTTCCTATGAGAGTATGAAAAGATTCACTTAAAAACATTCACATGATTTACTATCTGTTTGGGGAAAGTAGTAAATGAATTAGATAAGGAGGCGATAATAATGGATTCTAGAAGAGTAAAGCAAATTTTATCATCATCAGCGGATATTCACGTGGAGTATAACGGTGCTTCAGTGTGGATCGACGAGCTTCATGAAGATGGAAAGACAGCATGTAACCGTCAAGTAGAAATCAACAGTTTTTCACAAATAAGTTTGAACAGTTTTCACCAAATAAGATTAAACACTTTGATTATCAAATAAGACCTTTCGATATTTCATTCTTATACTGTCTTGATCC
>NZ_JBHLUU010000114.1:0-62056 GCF_042433785.1 Robertmurraya beringensis
AGCGTACCCATATGATGGAATAGATTCACATAATATAAAAATATTGTTAGGAAGCGTGTCGAAAAATATTTTTTTGACACTCCACCAACGGGTCAAACCGTTGATATATCAACATTTATAGAGGGAGGTGAGATAAAACGATGAGAGGCTTAAAAATAGGCTCTCTCTACAAGACTATTACTATTATTTTGTTCGCACTAATCTTTTTCTTAAATAATTCTATATCTGCTTATGCCGGACGTGTTTATGGGAATGGTTCTATACATAGTGGTTTTAATGCTAACAGACCAAATAACTACATTGATCCAACGATAAAACCACCTTTAGGACACAGCTGGAAGTATACTACTTCATCAGCGGCTCCTACAGAGAAGGGAATTACCCTTACTAATTATCGTATCTATTTTGGTGATGGAAATACGTTAAATGGATTTAGTGACCAAGTATATAGAACCAAGATAAATAGGACAGACCCTCTAGAATCTAGATTTAGGGTAGGGAACCCATTTCAGCTAACATATTCAGGTGGAGGTTCAGTTACTAGTTCTCTTGAGCAGTATAGTGATGGAACTGAATTGGCTTTTTACTTCGGTACCTCCGATGGTCGAGTGGGGAGGTTATATAATACTACTCTTGATCATTATAATGGAGAACAAAGGGTAACTCTGTCGCCTCAAATACCAGCCATGGGAGCCATCCGAGAAATAGTTCAAAACGGAAACATGCAAAGGGTATTAACGATGAGTGATTCGCAATTAGTGAATTATGATGCTGTTAATAAATCTGCTAAATGGTGGTACTACTTGACGGATAAGACACTTACACCAGGAAGATTTTCTGGTATCACTAACTTTACTCCTAACAATACGTATTCCAATGTAGAGGATTCTATTGTCGTAACGGATAATGGATTAGACGAAGGTTGGGGTCTTATCTTCAACGGTGTGAACAATGCAGCCCGTACAGGATGGCAGAAATGGAATTATGAGATTCGTTATAATGCTGGGATCCCAAAACATGTAGCGTATGATTCTGCTACCCAAAATATCTTTGCGATTGACCGAGAAGGTAGATTTTACGTTCACAACAAACAGGGTCAACTTCAGCATGGGACGTTCTTTTATGCCGGTGATCACACAACTAGAGGGTATGATTCAGTCGGTGGGGTTATGTTGACAGATAATTATGCTTTTGTAAGTACACTTGGTTCTACGCAAAGCTTAACGAACAGAGGTACAATCACAAGGTTTGATAAGCTCAATCCGTCAGCGAAAGCTACTTACGTACATGAATCTGCCATTACCACAACACCTTACCTTGTAAGTGGATTGCTTTACTTCGGGGATGAAAACGGGAAAATCTGGGCTATGAATCCAGACACCATGCAACTGGTAAATTGGTACTTGGATGAATCACTTTCTACTCCAAGAGCTTGGTATGATGTTGGAACTGCGGTTCACTATATCCTAGGAGCAGATAATCATATGATTGCTGCTACCGATACAACCATTGATGGATTTAAAGGAAGACCAGATTTTATAGTTAGTGCGACAGTAAACCCTAGCAATGCGGACTTAAATGGAAATCGCTATAACTTTACTACAAGCCCGTCAGAAGTTGCGTTTACCAATCACATCTATAATGCTGGGACATTCGATTATAATGTATACGATGACTTCCTAGGTAAAAACCATCAAAGGACTAATTTCTCCATCCGAAACACAGATAACAATACTTATGTATCTGTTAATAATGCAAATATATCGGCATCTAATGTTGCGCCTAGTCCATATCAGTCGAATTCATGGCCAACAGATCCGAGATTTTTCCAAGTGGGAGCCGGAATGACAGGTACACAGTCTTATCGTTTTACCCCACCAACTGAGGGTAAGTACGAAATTATTACAAGAGCAGATTCAGATGGAGAACAGCAAGAATTTAATGAAGGAAACAATAGTAGAACATCAATAATAGATGTAGTTGATATGAGAAAGCCAACAGCTCAATCAAATAAAACTATTTATAAACCAAATGAGACAGCTACTTTTACTCTCAATAAAACTCAACTTTATAGTTTTACTAAATATATATTCGAGATTTTTAACGAGAATTGGCAACCTGTCTATTACAAAGAGAGCTCTACGTTCGAAACAAATCAATCGTTCTCTACAAGTTATAGAGGGAAATATTATTATCGAGTTAGTATTGATAATAGGTACGGAGACCGAATATATGGTGACTATGGAACGTTTGATGTAGTAAATCAACCGCCTATTGCCAATTTTATTTGGAACCCATCTACCTTGTATAACGACACAAATGTAACATTTACAAATCAATCAACGGATCCTGACAATGACCCATTAACGTATGAGTGGTCCTATCAAGAACCAGGGACCACAACATGGACATCATTCTCAACAGCTCAACATCCTTCTAAAGTGTTAAATAAAAAAGGAACATGGGGTATTAAGCTTGTAGCAACAGATCCTTATGGAGAGAAATCGACAGCTATTAAATATCCTGAAGTAATTAATCGTAGTCCTTCTGTTACACTCACATATTCTCCTAGTTCACCTTACGAGGGAGATACGATTAATGTGTGTGCTAAACCGACTGACCCTGACAATGACCTGATATATTTAACTCTCTATTCTAAAAAGGGGAGCGGAGCTGAACAGGTTGTAATGACAAAAGGGAGTGTTACTCCAGGCACGGATAACTGTTATTCATTTGTTTCTCAATATGATCGTTATGATTTTCGTGTGGTTGCAACAGATGGTCAATATGATGCTACTGCTACTACTTGGGTGCAAGTTAAACCTTTAATTATCAAAGGATATGTAAAGCATACTTCTGATTGGGAAAAAGAACATGTTCAAAAAGGACATCTACCTTCTCAATTTTACTCTGGTGAAACCTTTGTCCTTGAAGCGGATGTTTCAGATTATCCAATCGAGTACGTGAATTCAACATTAAGCAATGCTTTATTAACTAATCAAACTACGTATTCAAAAACAGTACCTCTTTCTTATGCAAGAGCACTTGTTTATGGAGGACAGTTGTACGAGAAAAGCTTCCAAGAACCAAATACAGCTCTATCACAAGGGCCAAAGAATTTCATCTTTGAGGTAAAGTACACGAACGGGATCATAAAGCGTGACACTGTACAAGTCGAGATTATTGGAGACGTACTCTATGAAGGTTTTAAATTTCATAGAAGATATTAGTAAGGACCATAGATTAATCTATGGTCTTTTTACTTGATTACAGTTTCATATATGGTATAATTATTACATAGGTTGAAAGAACTGCATTTTCATAGTTATTGCTCCTTGAACCAAGCATGATTACCCAGTATAATAGATACATATTCTTTTTTCTTTTATTTTTTGCAACCTTATATACATAGGGTTAGCGGGTATTGTTTAGTAAACGGTTCTTTGGGGCCCAGGTTAATAGAGTTATATAGGTTTATTTCCTATACTCTTTTTACCTCTCCAATGAGCCGTTTTTTGTTTGTCTACATACATACTAAATTAAATTATCATTGGAGGAGATCATGATGAAAAAATTATTAAGTATTCTACTGTTAGGAACGTTAGTTTTGACTGCATGTGGGGCTGAGGAAGCAGCAGTAGAAAAGGAAAAAGAAAAAGAAAAGACTGCAGAGGAAAACAAGGAAGTAAAAAAGGAAAAAGAAGAAGAGTCAAAGGTTGAAGGCACAGAGAAAGAAGAATCTGCTACAGAAACTGAAGTGGTTGCTAAAGAAGAAGAGAAAGATGCGAGTACACAAACAGTTGCAACTAATAATCAAACAGCAACTCAAACTCAGTCTAAGCCTGCTACTAGTACAACTACGTCAAGTACAAATAAGACAAGCACAAGTAGTCCTTCAACAGCAACTCAGGCTAAGCCTAGTACAACAACAAGTCAGCCTGCGCCTAGTAAGCCAACGACTACTCAGCCAAGTCAACCGGCTCCTTCGCAACCAGCGCAACCTAGTCAACCGGCTCCAAGCCAACCTGCGCCTAGTCAACCTAGCCAGCCAGCTCCGAGCCAACCAGCTCCAACTCAGCCTTCACAACCAGCTAAAAGCTCAATGGAAATCGCTGTACAAAATGCGTTACCTGGTGGTTATTCAACAGGAAGTGACGGTTCATCAGTCATCATTCTAAAAGGTGGTTCTCAAATCGCTAGTACGCTTCCAGGAATCCTTACATTTAGTGCTTCGTTAGGTGGAGGAGATATGGATGCAGCGATGAGTGGAGCAACAGGTGTAGGAGGAAGCTTTTCCGACATGAAGGCCGTTGTAAATGCACTTTTAGCGGGCGAACCTGTTTCGCAAAGTGGAGGTACGTCAGGTATGAAAAGAAGTGGAGTTATCTATTTAACTTGGTAACTAGAACTTTGGAAGATAAAGACTATGGGATACATAGTCTTTTGACTCGAGTGTTTTACTTATCAAAAAGAGGTGATCATTTTTTGAAAGCAAGAAAAATAAAAAACTTAATAACGTGCACTCTTGCCTCTTTATTGCTAATTTCTACATTTTATGATTATATTTCACCTCCATCTGTGGAGGCGGCCGAATCACGAAAAGTAGCTGTTCCTTATGGAACGATTAATAAATATATGAGGTGGGAAGACCCTAAGATCGTTTCCTATCCAAACAGTGAATATGGAAACTACCCATCAACCTACCAATATAGTGATGGTGGCTTTACCGGAACACTTACTGCTAAGCGAATCATACTACGTCCAAAGCAAAAGGTTTATCATAAAGATGCCATTTATCGAACGGAATATCGAACTTTCACTCAAACTTACTCCAACGTATACGGTGGTAAAAATGATGATTATGTACCGTATTGGGTTGGAGTAAACGAGGATGGTTATAGTGGTAATATTCCTAGAGTTTCACTTTCGTGGACCGATAACTGGGTTCGTGGTAGAACCGCTTCTTTAACCCAATATTGGACTGATTCATACTTCAGAGAATTTTCGAGTGAAGTTCCTGAACCAGCAACTTACAATGGAACACACTATGACGCAACAACAGGGCAGAATGTATCCTATTCTCTCCCGAAGAGTGGGGGATTGTATTCTATTGAAGATAAAAAAATGTGGATTAGATACCGATCTTTAGGTAGGTCTGATTGGTATGATAAGAACGCTAACTATTATCTTGGGTTTATGTCTAATAACTCTACTAGTTATTATGCTGGTAACTGGACGGACGCAGAGCCTGGGGAAGCTCCTGACCGTTACTATGGTCTTCCAAGAAGCCTTTCACCAGCTGATGTTAAAATAGTCGATTGGGGTTGGGACGAACCTGGTGTGGTACATGCTGATTTTTATGCTAGTTTAAGTCCTACAAATGCGGCTAGATTAGTATATTCAAGTGGCTCATATTACTGGCGGTCAGAAAGTGGAAAGCTCAACAAATACAGACGAGGGGTTTGGATTGACTACGATTTGAATGTGCCTGTAAGTAAATATCGACAAGCGTATTCTGGAACCTTTGCACTTCCGGATTATGTACGAGATTATACAGGAACCGCAACATATCAAGGGACTTTATCAAAACAAGTCTTTGACCATTGGGATGAATATTACACATCTGATCAATGGGATGTTGAGGTAGAATATGAAGGAACGGTATATTCAACAAACCTAACAGCAAAATCAATAACGATTACGGATACTAATAACGCTTCAGTCACCCACTTAGTTAAGGGCAGACAATACAAAGCAACCATGGTGGTAGGGAATAATGGAGAATTAAATGTAGGTGCCTATAAGGTAGGTTTTTATGAACAGGGTACTCTTAAAAATCAACAAGATATATCTTCCCATAATTCTGGAACTGATAAGACCTTAACTTATACCTTTACTGCTGAAACAGCAGGTAATCGAACCTTTATGTTTAAGGCGGATAACAATAATGTAATTTCTGAAACCAATGAAACAGACTTGGATAATACCAAACAGAAAACAATTTTAGTTAATACATTGCCAACCGTTGATTTAACGTATACTCCAAACGATGTTTACGAAGGAGATACGGTACAAGTTTGTTCAAAACCGCAAGATGCAGACAATAACCCTTTGACTGTAAAGATTTTTATTAAAAAGGATAATGGGACTGAAACTACTGTCCTTACAAAAACGAATGTGGCTAGCGGTTCACAGCAATGTTATACCTTTATCTCAGAAGTAGGAAGGTATGATATAAGAACAACAGTTAATGATGGTTATGATGAAGTATCTACTTCAACTTGGTTTTACTCCAAACCACTTATTATCAATGGCTATGTTGATCATACAGACCTTTGGAAAATACAACATGCAAAAGAAGGAAATCTAGCTCACCAGTTTTATAGTGGAGAGAAGTTTTTACTAGATGCAGATACTTCACCTTATCCAACTGTTTATGTAAAGGCTACATTGAATGCTATTCGGACGGATAATAGTCTAGTAAGTAGTACCGTACCTTTAGCTTTTAAGACTAATATTCTATACAAAGGTGAGTTGTACGACGAGACTTTCCTACAATATCCTAAGAATTTAAAAGTAGGCCCAGCTACATTTGAATTTGAAGTGAAATATGCGAACGGTGTAATTAAAAAAGATACCGTAAATATTGAGATAATTGCAGATTCATATAAAACATTCTTATTACACAGACGATATTAAGTAGGTTACTTGCAGATCCAACGAAGGATCTGCTTTTTTATTGCCTATATAAAGACGAATTGTAATATACTGGAGTTATCCAAAGGTATAAAAATAATAACATTTATGGTACATTTGGATAGTAAAAACTCTTACATACACAGCAATTCTATAATATAATTACTTCAGTGAAATAAAGACTATTAGCAGAATTAATATATTATAAAACTTTTTTTATCCTAAAAAGTAGACATTAAAGGGAGATTAGTGGGCATAATTACCTAAAAGTCTACCAAAATTAGTTTAAATGGTATATTATGGTGATATAAATTAGAATTCTGAATTAAATTTTAAGGAAAAAATCTTAAGTTAGAATCTAGTAGTTTACCAAAGCCTTAACATGGCAAGGGAAGCGAAGAAATATAATCTTTATATGGACACTTGGATTATGTGGAGCGACTAGTGTAACCGGCCCTCTTAATTAAACAATTTATTTAAGAGGAGAAATGAATAATGAAGAAATTGCGAAACCAGGGTGTTTTCTTATTAGCGTATTCTGAATTTAATTTTGTCTAAATTCCGAATTTGTTTTTTAAATAAGAATATTTAACTTTTTTGAAAAAAATATAATTTGTACCCTAATTTATTGTGGAAATTTACAATAATACCTTTTGTAATTATGTACACTATAGTCAACACACACGGACAAAGGATGATATTTCATGCAAGAATCAATTATTAATGTACTTTATTATATAAAACGAGTAGTATTTCAAGGCGAAAATGAATCAATGACAGAATTAATTTATGTAACAAAAGAGAACAAAACTAATTCAGACGGTATTGTACATGTAACCCCAGAAATTATAGCTTCTTCTCTTAGAACGATTCCTTTAAGTGAAATTAACAATGAATCATTATCGTTTGAAGAAGGCGAAGGAAAAGTCTATATTTCAGAAGAGGAAGCATTAAAATTATCTAACTTAGCTACGATGGAAGTTGATCCAGAATTTCATAATAGAATAACAAAGTTATTTTAACCCTTGTACCTTTCTAGCAAAAAATGATAAAATTTGATTATAGTTTTTTTATGATTTTATTATTTTTTTGCAACCTATTTTAAGGTTAGCGGGTTCTCTATTTTAAACAACAGCGCCCTTTGGGGATGAGACGAAAACACACTTTTTGTTGTGTTTATTAAAGTCCATTCTCAAAGGGCGTTTTTTTGTGTCCTTAAATGGAGCGGCTTGAAGATCATAATTCATAAAACTATCTTAAAGAAACTTTAAGAAAGGGTGTTTTACATGGACTACATTTGTTGTAGTTGTAACAAATTTTGTAATGTTTCTTATTACAAGATTAAGGGCGCAGAGTATTGTTCTGAGGATTGTATTAGCAGGAAGTTAGGAGATGATGAACATGTTTAAAATTACATGTTTTGCTCCTATCGACCCTAGCGACTTAGAACAAAGACTAAAAGGAATCTATTTTAAAACTGTAAGAAAAGGCTTTGAATGGTCAATGGATGGCTCCACGTTTCGTATAGAACCGTTTGAGAATCAACCAAGAACCTCAATGAAAGCCTATCGTATCAGTTTTGATGGAGAGATACATGGAGGACAATATCTATTCGACCTAACAATCGGTTGCTTAGAACCTCTTGTAACATGTGTGGAGTGTATTCTGGATTACCCAACTATGAAAGACGTAGATTGGATGAAGGAATTAAGAAAAAGACCGTCGTATCAAATGATCGACCCTAGAGGACTATATATGAAGAAAGGGATAAGTGCCATTGTAACCAATGATTCTTTAACTCTTAAACTTCATAGTAGAAAAAACAATAATTTAAAATTAGTGGATGCATTGAAAGAGATTGATATTCTTCGAGAGGACTTGGTACCTAACGAAGACTGCAATCTCTTTTCTTGTTTACAGGAGGAAATCGCATGATGATGATCGAGTTTTATACGGGGATTGAAACACAATTTGTAGTGACTGAACACCGCATTTATCGAAATGGAGAGGTTATTGCTGAAGGGGATATTCAAGTTTACCACCTAATGTTAAATGAGCATGCTTTCTTTCACATTGAACAAGGTGAAAACAACCCACCTTTATTTCTTAAGTTAGATAAAGTAACAGCAGTCTTACCTAGTCAAGAAGTGTACAGAGGAACGAGACGTAATCGTACCGCTTTTAAAATGTCGTATTTGGTTCGTAAGCATGAAGAATGGATTCGTAATGAAGAAGTTATTTCTGCAGTTGATGGAACCCATGCACGACAAATTTTGAAAGCCCAACATGGCAATGATTTACGTGGAATTCGTTCTACTCATGTTCCTTCGATGTTGGTATCAACAACTCCAAATCAAAATCAAATGTAAGGTAAAGGTGATTACAAATGGCAGAGTCTAAAAAATATCGATTTCTAGATTATTTTAATCGTAATAAAAGCCGAGTGCTTCGTTTGCTAAAGCAAGAAGGGGAATATCAATCATTCTCTAGTGAGCATGGCTATTTATATCTATTAGAAGTTGGGAAGGTAGCTGGCAAAGCACTCAAATTACAAGTAGGTGTAAAGTCAGGAGAACTAATAATCTTAGATGTTGTAACAGCAGCATAATCAAGGAGGAAATTTCACATGAAGAAAAAACTTTTTAAGGCAACATTAACGAACACTACAGTTAAAGATTGTTTTGTTGGAGAAGATTGTATCGTAGATTTTCTTTATCAACATAGAGATTGTAGCAGTGTTCTACTAAAAGGTGAGATGAATGAATTTTATCTTAAAGCTGAGTATGGGAAAGTCACTGATTGTATGGATAAAGAGGTGGAAGAACGAATTTCTACTTCTTTGAATGACGTTAAATCAGCAGATAAAGAACAGAAATGGTCCCCATTGGAGGTATATAAAATAGACTTTGAAGTATTTACCCTGGAATCGGTTTATATCTATTCACCGAATAGAGAACAAGTTGAACAGGATTTTGCTCTTTGGTCTATCTTTGATCCTACGGACATTTCTCAAGTGGCATAATTTAAACATTTTACTTACTTCATAAGTAAACTCCCTTTCTAGTGGGGCTCTTACAATAAGACTCCCGTTATGCTAGATAGGGGGTCTATGAGGTGATAGAAATGGTTAAGAAAAAAGGACAAAAGGTAAATCAACCTTCGATTGCAGCATCTCTCATAGAGACATTTATCGAGGAAGGGTATTACCCCGAATTGAAACAATCAGAAGGAAAATTAAAAAAGCTTTCATCTTCCATACGAGAACAACTGAAATCGTCAGAAGTGAAGCGTCATGAATTTACGAAACATGGGTTAGTCGGTCGATTCATTGCCAAAAAGGTATATGAGACCGACTATCTTGCTTTAAATGAGTATTTATATGACGTAGGATTATTGCTTCAAGTAGCTGAAATTGATAATAAAGCTATCCAAAGTAATTTTCTTTACTTAGATATGATTCAGGAATTTAAATTGGAAGATACATTCTATGTGAAACCGAATTTCAACAAAGTGGGAAAGGAGTTAAATAAGCTCCCAGACTCTTTTGTGATTTCGGAAGATTGTGCGATAGATGAACTGGCCAGTCAAATAGCTACGTTAAAACCGCGCGTCAAAGAACTCAAGAATGATTACGAACGATTGAAATGGAAGCTCATTAATTTGCCAGAGTTTGTGCAAATGATGCATTTGCCAAAAGAGAAAAGAGAACCCATCCCACATAAGTATGGAAGCATCTCTTTAGTAGCCAACCAACCAAGATACAACATTCCTGTGATATATGAATATATCGGAGAGTGGTTGCTCATTGAGTATGGAAAACCCAACTCGGAGCTACTAGAACGTTTTATTTTGAATGGAACAATATCTAAAAAGGAAATAGACCAATTCAAAACCGTTAAGACGATTGATTTGGAATTTTCCGTTATGACTTTAGAGGATGAAGAGAAATTCCTGACTATGTTGGATAACAAAAATCGAACAGCAGCCGCTAATCGTATGGGTGCTTAATGGAGGACAAGTACTGATGAGACTAAAATATTATGTGGAAATGAAAGACCTAAGCAATGCAGAAGAATGGTCTAACAAGATAGATATATATGGGTATGAAAATGAAGTTACTGTCATGGCTATGGGTTTTATCAAAACTTATCCTATCACCGATTCAGTATCAATGGTCAATTGTATCAATGAGATCGTTGAAAAACTTGAAAAAGTGAATTGTGTTGTCATCAACCGAGAGGATAAGAGAGCAGCCTAACGCTCCACAAACTTATATATCTAGTAAACAATTCAAGGAGGTGTAAGTCCTTGCTAAATGGATGTTTAGCGGGGGCTTTGCCCTCCTTTTCATCTTTTAGTATGGACCTTATATGGCTATAGAGGAAAGAATGTTAAATCGTATTGAATCTGATGATAATTTCATGGAATGGATGTTAAATCCGGAGGAGAAATTAAAGCAATTCAATGACATTAAGGAACAAATGAAAGAGGAGTACTTAAAAGATTGTTTTGATTGGGTACTAACTTTTTCAGGTGGAAAGGATTCTTCATTAGTTGCAGCTCTTGTATGGCAAATGCTTGAAAGTCTACCTGTGGAATTGCGACATAAAAGGGTGCACATTGTGTCTTCTGATACGATGGTTGAAACAAATCAAATCACCAAACACTTACATGCTAATTTAGAATTGATGGCTCAGAATGGTAAAGAACTTGGAATTGAAGTTCATCTAGTAAATCCAAGAATGATTCAAAGATACTTTAGACATGTAATTGGTTTAGGGGTTATTCCTCCCGCTCCGGGTAAAGGTTTCTCCTGGTGCAGCGATCGTTTAAAAATCGGCCCCGTCAATGAGCTAATCAAAAAACTATTAAGAGAACAGCCAGTAATAATACCCGAACCTGAGCATGAGCACAGGTTAACTATATTACTCGGTGTGAGATTGGATGAGTCAATTCGTCGCGCCTCTAAAATTCGGGTTTATACTGGGGACGATGTATTTGGAAAACATGATTATGTACCAAATTCTAGAGTGTACCACCCGATTAAGTATATTTCTACAGATGACTTATGGAATTGGCTATCTTACAATGCGACAACACTCCCATGGGGAACTCCATTAGAAGAACTAAAAGCTCTTTACGGAGGAAATAACTCAAAAGAGTGTCCAGTTATTCGTAGTAAGAGTGAATTAAATCAATCATGTGGTTCTTCAAACAGCAGAAACGGTTGTTGGGTATGCCTTTATTCGGGGAGAAAAGATAAGATGCTGCAAGAATTAATTGATGGAGGAGATACCTCTGTTACCTATCTTGCAGAATGGAAAGCATTCCTTTATGACGTGACCTTTGATTGTAGATACAAGGATCCGATTAAAGGGATTAAAGATATCGAAAAGAAGACTAAAGATTCCTTAGATAATGGCTTTCTAGGTGATGAGAGTCTTTGGTATGCCAATGAATTTGAGCAATACACTGGAGAGTATCATACCTATGAAAGGGCATTTAAAGGGAATGAAAAAGGTGAGTATGATCCTGGGAAGTTTTCATTTGAAATGAGGAGAATCTTGCTCGAAAAGCTTTTCTACGCTCAGCAAATGGCGGGATATTCATTGATTTCAAATGAAGAGGTTGACCTCATTCTTCAGGAGTGGACCAACGAAGGTTTCCACGTTTCTTTAGAAGATATAAAGCCAATCAATCATCAATATGATGGAGCGGTTGTTCTAAAGCGAGATTGGTCTATTAATGAAAAAGAGACGACAAATCCTAACCCTATTTTCTATGTTCAACTGCCGATGAATATGTCCGCTACGGAACTAGCTGTCTATCATAAAGAGCGCCAGCGGTTAACAGGTAGAAGTATTTTCTGCTACTACGACCATACTGATCTTGCTCATATGAAAGCAGTCTATAACTCCGCTACGTTTATTGTATGCAAGGATAGTATCACTACTCAGGAACAAGCTAATGAGTACGTAAATGAGTGGTTTTACTTAGCTGGAACAAAAACGATGGGAACGGATGGACAACCCTTCACGAAAATGACAAAAGAAGCCTTTCATGCCACTTTAAATCATTTGATGTTAGATACTCTTCAAAACTCTTTAATATCGTTAGACAAGGAAATTAAGGGGTTAAAAGAGGATTCTACAGTCCTTGAAGAATTGGACCAGTCCGAACAGGAGAGATTATCGAAAAAGTGGTTACTTATTCAAAGGTGGATCAGGCCAAAACCACAGGAATTAAAAAGAGAAGAAAATTTATTTTCTTTTGAGGAAGGTTTAAATAAAAAAACTAAAAAACTAACAAATATAGCAACTGAACCTATACGAACAAACAATAATGGTCAGCTTGCATTTATAATTTAGGAGGAATTTCATTTATGGAAAAAATTAAAAATTTTATTTTTGGTGATACAGCAATCCTGAGAGTATTGGGTATTGTTTGGCTATCAGTAAGTTCAATAACTTTCTTAGCGGGTCTAATCATAAACAAAGAGTTTGACTGGGTATTCTTAGTTACATTCATTGTTGTCTGGTTCTTCATTCGTCTTTTTATTACTATTTCTAGCGAATTATTTATTAAGCTGGTTTATGGTACGGGACATGCGGAGTTACAGGTGTTTGATAATAATCGTGACCTATCTTTATTCAATGACTATGATAATATTTCTGATTTAGAGACCTTCCTAAAAGGCTTGAAAAAGCTAGAAATTTTATCGAATGGTTATTTAGTAGTTATTAATAAAATGGAACGATTTGTTTTTATGGTTGCTTTACTGTTGATGCTTATTCCAATGCCTTATATTGGTATTGCATTTGCTAATAAGGAGTACACTGATTTAATTAACTGGTTAGCTGTACTTGCACTAGGAATGGCAATTTATCAATCAACTGAGAGCCTAGGGAAGGAAAAATTAAGACAACGCATCACTCTCATTTCCGAAAAGATTGAAGCGGAAAAGAAGGTAGTGGAGGAACAAAAACAGCAAAGAATCGTTAACAATATAGAGTCTATGCTTCAAAAACTATCTAAAATATCAAATCATATGGATAGGATTGATAGGAAGTTAGATAGGTAAATAAATTGAGAGTTACTTTTAAGTAACTCTCAATTTATTACTATTCTTAATAGAGACTAAAAATGATAGTATAAAATAATGGTGGGTTAATTTTCCAATAACCCTGACCACTTAGGAGGAAATACAATGACAACGTCAAAAAAGGGAAGAAGCAAAACTAGTCAGAGTAGCATTGAACAAGAAAAACCCTTAAATTTATTTGGACTTATTTGTTGTTATGTTACAGCTGGATTATTAGTGGCAGCAATTCTTTATACGTTCACAGGAGTGATTGCTGATATAGCTTCCTGGGGACTTAATAAAGAAATAACCAAAGTGAAAGTACTAGCTTCCGTATCAATATTATATTTTGCTTTTGTTTTAATTAAGGGGTTAGGCGGCTTTTGGAGAAGTAGTGAAAGAAATGAAATAGGAAGCGGAATTACTAACTTTCCAAATCCTTTTTATGATCCTAGCTATAAAAAGGGACCGATCCTTCTACTTAAAGAATATCGTGATTTACAAAGACGTCTACGTTTAACAAGTACTCTCGTGAAAAAGAGCCAAAGTGCTTTAGATTCATTACAGAATACAACAAGAGGTCTTGAGGCAAAATTAAGAGTATTACTAAGACATAACGATAATGCCAATCGTCTATTAAAGTCTTATAACTTCCTTTATAAAGAAAATGATTCACAGTTCTCTTATAAGATGTTAAGACATGTTTTATCTGAGTGTATTACTGTACTTGAAAAAGACCAAAGTGATAAATCAATATCATTATTTCGAGTAAATGATGATGATAAACTAGAAATAATTGAGTCGGTACGAATTAATGCAGAGTCCATAGCTAAGCGAGTCTTTTCAAAAGGAGAAGGTTTTGCAGGTTATATTTGGAATACTGGTAAAGCCGAAATAGTAAATACTATTGACCAAGCGGATCATCGCTTTAATGATATGGGATTAGCTGCAACACCAATAGGTTCTATACTAGGTTTTCCTCTTATAGTTGACGACCTAATAGTAGGGGTATTATGCCTCCAATCTGAAAGTGCTAACGGGTTTAATAAAGAAGCTGATTTAAGAACAGTTGAATTCTATGCCCGTCTCTGTACGTTAATCCTATTATATGATAAACTTAATAAAAGTATTGATGTGAGAGGGTGAGTACTATGACTTTGCTTAAAGAATCAGTTAAGAAAACAGGTTATACGGATATTGATGAACTGTTAACCAATACTCATAACGTTCTCCAAGATGTGGATCAGCTACAAAAGGAGATTGAAGCTGCCTTAAAGTATAAGCCTAGTAACTCAAGGTCCCGAACTTCAAAGTGGAGAATTCGATTCAAAAGATAAACTAACGCAAAAGCCTTCTACATCTTGTAGTTGGCTTTTTTATTTTTTATTATTGGCATCATCATTAAGACCATTCATACTTTCCTCAACTAAATTCTTGCTTTGTTCTAATATCCCTCTGGTATAAGCTTTTATGGTCTCAAATTGCTCTATAATAGCTTGTTGCTCCGCTTCTAATTTTTTCTTTCTATTGGTTAGATCAACAGGCCTTGGAATAGTATTAATGTCTATAATTTTACCCACTACTAAAACCTCCGAACAGAATTATATGTACCTCAACATTATACTCTTCGTGGATGTTGTAAAGGGAGTAAGATAAAATACACTTTCAATATTTTTACTCTTAAGGAAGAAAACGTATGTTCGTTGTGGTATAATAGAGAAGACAATTGCATAGTTGCAGGGTGGGGCGATTGAGCCTTCCATTTGGGAGGTGATAAATCGTGGATTTGGATACAGCAATGTTCATGGTAGCATTGGTAACTCTAATCATACTTTTGATTGAAAAAATAAAAAAGTAAAACCCACCCTGTACCTTGGCCGGATCAGGTGGGCTCTACTTTAGATCTCACTAACATTCTGCCAATCGCACCCATTCTCCGATTATGCGTTGTTAAGGTAAGCGTAGTGTTACGAGCACTGCGCTTATTTTTAATATATGGATTATCTAACCCTATTATAGACTAATTTTACAAAAAAATAAAATAATTAAATGTAATCTAATACCAATTTATAAGAATTACTTATTATGTATACCAGGAGTAACTAAAATGAAAGAACGTTTATTATACTTAGATGCAATTCGCGGACTGGCTATTACAGGGATTCTATTTGTTAATATTATATCTTTTGGATGGCCAGAATTATACGATTCTAATCCTAGTTCTTTTTGGTCTAGCTCAACAGAGCAATGGATTCATGAATTTCTTCGAATCTTCATTCAATCTAATTTTTATCCTATATTTGCTATGCTTTTTGGAATAAGCTTAACCTTTGTTTTTAAGAGTGCAGAAAAGAGGGGATTCAACCCTTACTATATTTTTTCAAGAAGACTATTTTTCTTACTTGCGATCGGAGCAGCTCATGCTTTTCTAATATGGTATGGCGATATTTTATTAGTTTATGCGGTACTAGGCTTCATACTCCTTCCTTTCTACCGTTTAAAGCCAAAGAACATTCTTAAAGCAGCAGTTAGTTTATGGACAATCCCTAACTTGCTCTACGGTTTTCTTTTGATTTTATACGAGACAGAGCTACCGAAATATAACAACACAGATGTAATCCAATTAGTCATTAATAATTACCAAAGTAATTTTATTAATGGCTTCACTCAAAATCTTATAGATTGGAGCCAGCTCTATACAGTATCTAATATTCCTTTTATCTTTATTAGCATTTTCCCAATGTTTTTGTTTGGACTTTATTTTGCTAAGAGCCATTGGATAACGAAAATATCTTTAGAGCAATTCAATAGTCTCAGAAGATATGTATTAATCACTACTGGAATCATTGGATTTTCACTAAAATGTCTTCCAATAGTAAAACCAAATTCGCTAATTTCACATCACTTGTCAGAAGCGTTTGGAGGACCTATAATCGGCTTATTTTTTGTAGTATCCGTGTTGGTTCTGATGATAAAAACAAAATGCATGCTACCCTTTTTAAGCAATCTAGGAAGAATGTCTATGACAAACTATCTCTTACAATCAATTATCGGTTTTATACTTTTTAAGATTATTGGGTTGTATGGATTCGTTTCTCCAATAACTTTTATCCTTATACCATTAGGGATCATAGTAATAGAGGTCATTTTAAGTCATTTTTGGCTAAAGAAGTTCTCTTTTGGTCCTATAGAAGCCATTTGGAGGATGTTTACTTACCCCCAAGGTTAAAGAATATACAATAGTCAATAATAGTAAACGAACGTGTTTAGTATCCACACTAGATTTAACCTTTTTGTCTGAGTTTCTTCCCCTACATCTCTTTTCTCAGTTAGCACATAGGGTTAATATCAAATGAAAACTTACACGTTCTTGTTCTTTCTTAATAACGTTCAATTCTAATCAATCTTCCAAACTAACTTCCTATTCTTTTTATACATAAATACAAAAATAGTAATTTATTACCAATAATATCTAACTATTTTCCGTACTATCGTTCTATTTACGGAACATCTACTAAAAAGGTAATATTTTCTTGTACTTACATTATTAGGAGGTTTTGTATGAAGAAAAAACTATTACCTATTTCTCTATCTTGCTCCATTGCTCTAGCTTTATTCTCCCCAGGACTACAACTTGTCAAAGCAGAAGAAACATTACCCACTCCCACTGAAGAACAACCTACAACTATGCTATTTGAATCAGAAGGTTTAGCAATCTACCAAAAACTAGAGGCAGATGGATTCACCTACGAATACCATGAGAAAATTGTAACAGATGGTGATATTCAGGATGTCGAGATTACAAAGTATCGGTTAATTGGAGAAGATCAGAAAGTATTAGTTGATGAAAGTGAACAAACGATAGAAACTACTGAAGAAGGAATTTTATTAACTACAGATCAAACCGCAGAACCTATTTTAATAGAAATTCCCGAGGAAGAAGTAATTGTTGAGCCTGACCCAGATAACCCTGAATCTGGGAGTGTTGTAGAACCAGCTCCACCAATAAGCACAAGCTCTATTAAATCAGGTAAATATTCGGCGAGTGCTGTAAAATCCCAAACTGGTTCTGGTGGTTCATATGTAGCCGATACTCGATGGATTACATATTCTGATGGATCTGCTACCGCTATTATGAATGGCCAAAATCCATACTATAAATATACTCGTACTAGTAATGCGAACTTTTCAGTCTTTAAAGTAATGGCAAGTGATTTAAGAAAGAAAGAGTATGAGCTAACTGCAATTGGGGGAGCTATTACTATCGCGGATGCTTTGATAGATGCTATAAAAAGCGGAAAGATTCTTTCTTGGACATTATTAAAAACGGTTTCAAAGAAAGTATTAAAAAGTATTCCTGCTATAGGAACTCTTTATGCCCTTTATGATTACGCCACAACCTACTTGGATGCGAGAACATATTATCGTAGAATATAACATATAATGTAAAAAATTCTCATTAAGGATGGTAATATGTAATGGCATTTTTAAGTGTCTTACTTGCTTTTTTATATGCAGTAATTGCAGCTATACTCGTAAAGGTTATATCCAACTCTTTTTTAAAGCGAGGGAAACCATATGAGATTGGATTTTTTGTTTCTGCAATTGCACTAGGAGCGATTTCTTTAGGTATCTTACAACTGGATACTCCATTCGGCACTTTAAATTTCTTTTTAAAAGCTGGGATAACATTTAGCATTCTCCAATTGTTAATGTTACCTGTATTACTTGTATTGAAGAGAACAAAAAAACAAACCTATAATAAGTTTATAAAATGGTTTGAACAAACTTTATAATTTAGCACCAGAGGGCCACGTAAACACGTGGCTCTCTTTGTTACTCATATTAAATTTCCTCACCACCCCATCAACCATTAGTGCTAATATTTTACTATGGAGAGTGAGGTTGAAAGTCAATGAGAGCACTTAGTCAACGGGAAGTAGAAGATATTATGTCCAGCCTTTCAGAAGACCAAAGAAGCTATATTATCAAACATACGAAGCAAAGTAAAAAAAGTAAATGGATAGAGACATTAGCTAAGAAAAAAGGTATCGTTTTATCGGAGAATATGTCCCTGGAAGTAGTTGAAGATAAGTTGGATGAATGGATGCTAGTAGATGTATTAGATGGAGGATATGGTAACAGGCCCTATGAGTGTGAATGTGGAAAATCGCTACGTTTCCAGTACATTGTTTACCACAAAGGGGATGACAAAACCTATAAATTAGGAGAAACATGTTTCGAGCATTATACCGATCTTCAACCAGAGGTGCTTAAGGATATCTTAAAGGGGTTTCATCATGTGGATTTGGAAAGAGATGAAATTCTACTTAAGCTTAAGCAGAAGAGGTATCCTGATTTAACTAAATATCTTGTAATAGATAGTATTCCAGCGGAACTAAAAAAACAAATTCAGCTCCTAATTCCTCTTTCAAATAGTCAATTAGGAAATATACAGCATTTAATGAATGAACATGATTTACAAATTAAAAGAAATGAAGTCTATAAGGGCCTTACGTCCCAACAACTTCTTGTATTTAATTCACTAGACTCAAAAGAAAAAGTAGAAGTTTTAACAACAATAAGTAATCGTACCGGATACTTGGTAGATAAGGAGGACGCAGAGATGATTGGAGATCCTGGGATAATACAATTTGCCTCTGTTCATCTCCCACTACTAAAAAGGCATATAAAGATTTTCAAAAAATTTGTTGAGGAGTTAGAAAGAAAAGAATGGGAAGATGCAAAGGAAAGAGCAAGGGCAGTTGATTATGCGACGCTAATAGAAAATCATAAATATCATTTTAAGAAATTATTAGAACTTGAGAATGTAATGTCTCCTGGGCTTAGACAAGAATGTGAAGAGATGAAACAATCTATAAAATCCATCAAAAATGGAGGAACTATTGATTATGAAAGTTTCTCCGTCATTTTGAATAACCTTCTTACTGCACTTAAGATTTAATATCTAGAAAGGGAGTTACCCACAACATGAATGAAACAAAGGATAAGATTGGTTGTTTTGGATGGTTATTTATTATATCTTTAATCTTTATATTTTTAATCAGATTAAGTAATAGTGCTCATGAAGAACAACAACAAAAAGATGAAGCCACTCTTAAACTTGAACAACTTGCGTTAGAACGGAAACTAGGGGAAAAGGCAGAAGAAGATAAAAAGTTAGAAGATGAAACAAAAATGAAATTAACAAATGAACAAATCCATAATGTACCTGGGGAAACAGTTGATATTTATGGTGTTGAGTTTACAATTTCCGAACCATTTGAAACCAAAACTGAACCTAATCAATATGATAAGGAACATATTGATGAAAAAGTAGTAACTTTTGATGTTTCCATAGAAAATAATACAACTGAACCTATCACTATTGAATCATTTAGATTTACCCTATTTGAAAATGGTTATACCGTCCATGCAGGTGGGGTAAGAGAGTATATTGATTTTCCTACTCAAGAAATGGAAAGTTATTGGGGGAGAGACGATTATTTTCAAGGAGGCACAATTAATCCCGATCAGAAGGTTAGTGCCACTAGATCGTACTATATTTCTAAGAAACTAAGTTATTCTGAAAACCACAAAAAACAAGGGGGTGGTAGGTATACCTTAAAAATTGATTTGTCACCTCTACCATTCCTTCATTCTTTTGAGGAGAACATTATTATGTACGACTTTAATTTAAATATTGATACACATAATAACCGTCTTATATTTGAGTAATTAGATTTTATAAAACAATTGCTTACTAAACCATTTAATAGTAAAATTACAGTATATCTTTTTATTATTTTTTAATTTTTATGCAACCACTATTATTGGTTAGCGGGTTATGATATTAAACGTATGCGTCCTTTGGGATGAGATTTTAAGACACTTTATTTCTATGTGTCTATTAAAGTCCATTCTGAAGGGCGCTTTTTGCGTTTTAATATAAAATAATAAACTATTTTATTTCAGAAAGGGTGGTAGTAATGGCTGTAACAATGTCACAGTTATTAGGAATGCAAGAGGATGTAGTAGAGGATTGTAGAAAGAAAAGGAAAGCACTAGCTTCAAATGCGAAATACCGCATGTCAGTAGAGGTTCTTTTAAAAGATGGTACTCGTCGCTTTTATATTGCGAAGGAACTTGATCAAAAGAAAGCTTTACGCGAAGTATTAACATTTGTTGCTGCGATTGAAAGTGCTACAGGAGAAACAGTGATGTGGAGAAGAACAGGCGAAAAAACGTACCATATGAGTACCAATTATACGTCTCGTCCTTCTTTATTAGAGCGAGCAAAAACAGCTTTCTTAGGCTATTTCTTTGACTTAGAAAACTAATAAACTCACACACTAAAAAACTTTAACAAGGGCTACTGACTGAAATGAGTCAAATAAAACTGGAAAAGAGGAAAATGCAAATGAATAGATTAACGTTAACTGGTCGTTTAACTAAGGATGTAGAAATTCGTGGAGAAGAGAATAAAGTCGGTGTTTTTACCATTGCTGTGAATCGTAAATATACGAACCAACAAGGTGAACGCGATGTTGACTTTCCACAAATTAAAACATTCAATAAGTTAGCTGAGAATTGTGCTAAGTATTTAACTAAGGGTAGCTTAGTTTTAGTTGATGCAGAGATTAGAACTGGTTTTTATGAAAAGGATGGAAAGAGACAATATACTTTGGAGATTATCGCCAATGATGTTGAATTCCTTGATAATCGTAAAACTTCTTCTAATAGCAATTCTAATCCATCAAACGGTGATAATTCTTATGAAGAGCCACCATTTAATAATCAAGGTCCATTTACAGGAGCTCAAGAAGTTGATGATCCTGGTATTCCGGATTGGATGAGATAAAGGTTGGCTGAAATTCAAGAAACGTTCATTCTTTTACAGAGTGAACGTTTTTTATTTAATCAAATTTCAACCAAGAGAAACGTTAAAAAATTGCATATGCAAGAGGGAGCAAAGGACATTCGTTTCTTGCTCTTTTTTTGTTTAAGGAGGAATCAAAGATATGCTGCCGCATTGTTACAAGAATAAAGAAGCGGTTGAGCCTTTCTTACAAAAAGCAAAGGAATACCTTCCTTACCTCGCTTATATCACGATTTACTGTGCTTATAAGGATGAGGACCAGATGTTTAAGGTTGTTGCTCTGACACACCTAAAAAACTTCTTTAAAAAGGAAAAGATTTCAAAAGAGATATTTATGGAGCTTATAAGCATGTTAGACACCTTTCGGGATCCATACCAGGATTTTTATGAGAATGGTGGCTATCGCACGTGGGCCGATACAAAAACTAATATTCTAGGAGGATTATGTTAATGAGTCATGTAGGAAATAAGATCCGTGCTGGGTTCTTTGCAACCCCTATGAAACAAGGAGAATACTTAACTCAATTACTAGAAGTAGAGGGAAGCGGAGTTTGGCTGGACCCAACTTGCGGAGAAGGAGAAATCCTGAATCAGCTAGCAACCCCTTTCCAAACTGAGGATTGTAGAATCAGTACTTACGGAGTGGAATTAGATAAAGCCAGAGCCGAGAAAGCAGAAACCATTTTAACTCACCTTATCAATGCTCCTATTGAGAGCATGGTGATCGTGCGAAACGTTCTCCTATAACTCCTATGGAGGAAATGGAGGGACTATTTTGATAATAAAATAGTTACAACTTGTTTAACGAAGGAAGGAATGAAAGCCGTCATGTTGAGCTGAAACTTCCTCTCTAAGCTCCTACATGCGTGTCTACGGTGAAATAGATATGTATGAAGCTAGGTAAAGTCGGCTGAACCATATGAAATCGTATGAGATAGGTCGGGAGGCTACAAATTACTCATGGTGAGAATGTCTAAAGATAGACTGACGAACTTGCGAATGAACGAGTCTAGATGCTTAACTCCAACTCGGAGTGCTGCTAATACGCAGTGTGGGTGTCGGTTAGTACCCAGATGACTAGGAACCCCGATATTCCGAACTATGACGGATTCCATCCCACAGGCTCAGAGCAAGCACCTAAAAGTAAACATGTATAGCTAGTTAAACAGGAACGTTGTAAGCAACAGACTTCTATCCAAAACAGTCACCACTGGGAAGGTCGCTATAAGGATGTTAATCCGAAATGTGTTAACTGTTGTGAAAGTAGGGTCACAGTACCGTTGAAGCTATGGAAACATAGTGGAGGGATAGGCCCAAGTCTTAGCAATGTAAGTGTTAATAATCAAGCTGAATTGCATCTATCGAGTAGGAATGTGGGTAGAACATCGAAAGAAAGCAGGTGTTGCCACAATGCAAACTACTTTACGATATTGGGAGTACTATGAACAAACAGAAACCTTTTCTCAACTTTATGAGGATAGTAAACATGGTAAATCGTTCAAAGACCTTTATGAACTGATTATCAGCGAGAAAAATATCCTGCTTGCATACAGGAGAATTAAGTCGAATACTGGTTCAAAAACTCCGGGTATTGATGGATTCACAATAGATTCTTATAAGAATCTACCCAAAGATGAATTTATCAAAAAGGTTAGGAAAAGACTTTTCAACTACAAGCCCAAAGCTGTGAGAAGAGTATTCATTCCTAAACCCAATGGAGATTTAAGACCACTTGGCATACCGTCTATGATTGATAGACTAATACAGCAGATGATAAAGCAAATCTTAGAACCTATTGCTGAAGCTAAATTCTATAATCACTCTTATGGATTTAGATCGCTAAGAAGTACACATCATGCAAAATCAAGATGTGACTCACTAATAAACATGGGTAACTATCATTTTGTTGTAGATATTGATATCAAAGGTTTCTTTGATAATGTCAATCACAAGCGATTAATCCAGCAACTTTGGAATATGGGGATTAAGGATAAAAGGGTACTAGCCATTATAGGTAAAATGCTCAAAGCACCTATAGAGGGTGAAGGAATTCCAACGAAGGGTACACCCCAAGGCGGTATTCTCTCCCCCTTACTATCAAATATTGTTCTTCATGATCTAGATAAGTGGGTTTACTCACAGTGGGAAGGTTTCCCATCTAAATTTAATTACAAAAGACAAGGGGATAAAATATTTGCTCTCAAACAAACTAATCTTAAAGAAGGTTATATTGTTAGATATGCAGATGACTTCAAAATCTTTTGCAAGGATAGTAAAACCGCACTCAAATGGTTTCATGCAGTAAAACAATATCTAAAAGATAGATTAGGTCTGGATATATCCCCAGAAAAATCAAAAGTTGTTAACCTAAGAAAGAAATCAACGGAATTCTTAGGATTTACGATTAAAGCCGAGGTTAAAGGAACAAAAAGAGTAGCATTTAGCCATATTAGGGATAAGAAGAAGAAAGAGATTCATAGGAGAGCGAGAAACATTATTAAGCAAATCCGAAAATCTCCGACAACTAAAAATATCATGATATGGAACTCTTTTGTCCTTGGTGTTCATAATTACTTCAAGTATGCAACACATGTATATCTTGATTTCGCAGAAATATCTCATAAACTACATCGGTTGATGAAAAAGAGGCTTGGTAAGATAGGTAAGTTTGATAAACCACACAAACCCGGCCCGACTTATGAAAAGTTCTATGGTAAAAACAGTGTAAAAACTTGGACAATTCGTGATGTAAATCTATATCCGATCAAGGATATATCTACTTCAACGAATCTTAACTTCAGTCAAAACCTGACTCCATATACGGAAGAAGGAAGGGAACTTATCTTCACAAAGCTAAAACCAAACATCACAGCAGAACTCATAAAACTTATGAATGCAAACATTATAGGTCGTTCTGTTGAATACATGGATAATCGCATCTCTCGATACTCCATGAAAAATGGTTTATGTGAGATAACAAAAACTTTCCTAATAGCTGAAGAAGTACATTGTCATCACTATAAACCTATCAAGTTGGGTGGGGATGATTCTTTCAATAATCTAAGAATCATTTACAGGGATGTTCATAAGCTAGTACATGCTACTAATAAGGACACGATACTCAAATACCTTAATAAGCTGAAACTTAATGAAGAACAGCTTATTAAGGTTAATAAATATCGAAAGGTTTGTAAGCTAGAACCTATTAATATTACATTCTAAGATGGAACGCCGTATGAGCTGAAAGGTTCACGTACGGTGTGGAGCGGGGGAAAAGGCGGAGATAACTTCAAAGCCTTACCTATCGCTATCAGAATGATGCTGTCTCTTTCCTTTATCTTAACCCACCGTATGATTTAACGATGAAAGGCATGGACGACGATTCAGCAGAACGTAAAGAATGGACCGAGTTATACCGAAATACCCGCTATCTCAAAGAAAAAGGATTAATGATGTATGTTATTCCTTCTTATAGATTTGCGGATAAGAAGATTGCTCGATTCCTGGCCACACATTTTTATAATGTTGGTATGATGCGTTTCTCTGATGAGGATTACGATGATTATCGCCAGTGTATCTGTGTGACCTGTTAAGTGACTAAGCCTAAAATGGCGAAATCACTTGGATTTACTCATTTGTAAATCTAACTTCTGATTCGAAGGTTGGAATGAGGAAACCATGATTTCTGAAACGACCTCACTGATACTCCTACATGCGTTTATTAGGACAGGAATAGATGTATGAAGCTAGGTAAAGTCAGTTGAAAGTTACCGTAATGACAATCTTGTCACACGAAAGTCCTTTAGAGGTAAAGGATGTAACCTATAGGCTGGGTGTCTATAAAATGTCTATGGTGAGAATGACCAACAAAATATAGTCTGACGAAGTTCCGAATGTACGGGTCTAGAACTGGTCAATATCTAACGGTATTGCTGATATGAATATCAGGTGAATTATCGAAAAGTAAAAGTAGATGCTATGAAATTCGTACATCAATCTATGGTGATGTAAATTCACAGGCTCAAAGGAACCACCTAAGGACATATGCACAGATAGAATCAGAGGAACTGGGAAAGCAAAGGACACATCAAAAGGGGACTGTCATTCCTGTGGTTGCTATAAGGCTCCATTTGCCGAAATGCATTTACCTTTGTGAGAGTAAGGGCACTACCGTTGAAGTTTCTGTAATGGAAATGGAGGAATAGCCCTGAGTCTACCAAAAGTTAAACAGATATTCTAAGAGGCTTATTGCAAGGATCAGGTATGAACATGGGAAATCATTCCGAGAAAGGAGTGATCCACTATGCAAACACAATTACGGTACTGGTCATATTACGGTATGACCGAAACTTTCGACGAGTTATACAGAGGTAGCAAGGAAGGTAAATCTTTTGAACGTCTTTACGACATCATCACATCAAGAGAAAACATTCTACTTGCTTATCGCACAATCAAAACTAACAAGGGCTCAAAAACACCGGGAGTAGATGGAAGGACTATCAAAGATTTTCAGAACCTCTCGGAAGAAGGACTAGTTTCCTTTATTAAGAAACGTCTTTCTAATTACCAGCCAATGAAAGTTAGGAGAGTTTTTATACCTAAGCCAAACGGTAGCGTAAGACCTCTAGGAATTCTAAGCATGAGTGACAGAATTATACAACAAGCATTCAAACAGGTTCTTGAACCTATTTGTGAAGCTAAATTCTACAATCACTCATATGGTTTTCGTCCGCTAAGGTCTACACATCAAGCCCTAGCTAGAGTTAGTTCTTTAATTAACCTGACGAAACTCCACTATGTAGTAGATATTGATGTTAAGGGATTCTTCGATAACGTCAATCATACCCTACTACTTAAACAGCTATGGAATATAGGGATAAAAGATAGAATAGTCCTACGAATAATTAGCAAGATGCTTAAGGCTGAAATTGATGGGGAAGGCATTCCAACTAAAGGTACTCCACAAGGCGGTATCTTATCACCATTACTATCCAACGTGGTACTTAACGACTTAGACCAATGGGTATATGGACAATGGGAAAACTTCAAAACTCGAACCGGATATGATAATCCAAGCAACAAATACCGAGCCATCAAAAAAACAAAACTCAAAGAAGGTTATATCGTTAGGTATGCTGACGATTTTAAAATCCTATGTAGAGATTGGAAAACTGCCAACAAGTGGTATCATGCCGTGAGACTCTATCTAAAAGACCGCCTAAAACTCGACATTTCACCCGAAAAATCAAAAGTGGTCAACTTACGTAAAAACAAGTCCGAATTTCTTGGCTTTACATTAAAAGCTGAAACAAAAGGCAGAAAATATGTTGCACGAACTGGAATTACCGCTAAAAAGAAGGAACAGCATAAGGTGAAAGGACGCAGACTAATCAAACAGCTGCAAAAGAATCCTACACCCCAAAATGCACTTCTTTATAACAGCTGGGTACTTGGTATCCATAATTACAGTAAGCGTGCAACACTCGTAAATATACAATTTGCGAATATCGCCTTTCAATTAAGCAGAGCCCTATACAATCGTCTCAATAGAGTAAGTAAATATGGATACCCTATAAATGCACCTCCTTCATACAAGAAATTCTATAAATGTTCCATTAAGACTTATAGATTCGGAGATGTATACCTATACCCGTTGATGGATGTTAAATTTGAAACTCCATTAGGATTTTCACAATATTTAACACCATTCACCGAACAAGGAAGGCAGTATATCCATATGGAACTAAAGGGGAATGTTTTGATTGAAATAAGGAAACTTATGAAATCTAACATACCTAATAGAAGCATTGAATACTTTGACAACCGAATTAGCAGGTACAGCATGAAAAGCGGCAGATGTGAGATAACTGGTAACTTTCTACCAGCAGAACATGTCCACTGTCATCACTATGTACCTATTAGTCTAGGAGGAACAGATGATTTCAAAAATCTGCGAATCATAGACAAATTCGCTCACAAATTAATTCATGCTACAAACTCTGAGACAATAAACAAATATCTAAAATTGCTTAACCTAAAAAGTCAAGCAATAGAGAAAGTTAACAATTACCGTGAGAAGTGTCACCTAGAACCTATCTGTTAGGATAACTGAGGTAGATGGAACGCCGTATGATGGGAAACTATCACGTACGGTGTGGGACGGGGGAAAAGGTCAGGCTGTAATGTCTGTTTACGGAGGAAGTTTAATCACAACTATCCGAAGACTTACCTATCGTCATTCATTGGGAACAAGAAGTCAGGAAAACATAAAGAGTTTAATCAAAAGCTTTTTGATTTTCTTACTCATATGGAATCCGATGAATTTGTCCTAGAGAAAGTCACTCCGATTGATCGTTTTGTTACAGCGGGTAAGAAATGGAATGTACCTACAGGTGTAGAGGAGTTAAAAACCTTCTATACCAAGTTAGCGAATAAATGCGATTACGTGGATAGTATTCGTCAAAGCAAGGGATTCCAAGCCTTTATGAACCGTTCCAAGCCGAGACAATTAGAAATCGGGGGAAATCCTATTTTACCTTTAAATTCTGGTCAATTAGCACTCTTATTAGCTAGTGGAGCGGTAAACGGAGAAATAGGAGAGGGAGACAACTACCACTTAGTTCAGGGACTTGAGATCGTGAAGAAAATTCCTTCAACCGAACGCAAAGTCAATGAAAGTGGCAGTGTATCCGTCATAACGAAGATCAAAACTCGCCGGGAAGTGTCCGTTAAGGTAATCACGCCGAACGGTGTAATCATGAAGCTGGTCTAGGAGGAGAAAGATATGAAACTAGTAGAATCAAACATTACGGTATCTCTTATGCACGAAGGGGAATGGTACTTCATTGAAGTTCATGGTTTCTCTAATGAAATTACAGGTATCAAAATAGATGCAGGTAAGTTTTACATCCAATTTATCGGGGGGGACTTCGAGGAACCGCAAGAGTTTTGGATAGAGTATAACCAATCAGCCTTTAATGAGATGTGGCAATACGAGTTTAGAAGTGATTTTTCCTACTCCATACTACCGGAAGAATTAACACTTGGTATGCTTAACGATCTCTTCATGAGTGCTTACAGTATGGTTAAGGACCAGTCCTATACTTGCAAACACATGGGGGAATCAATGTGAGTCATTATATTAGGGTCTGTTCCTACGGAAATTATGAATTTGGGTATTATCAGACTCCTACTGGTAGATGTGTGGACGAATACCAGGTGGTAGCTCGTCTTTGGCTAAGAGAATTCAACTTCTTAGACGAACGCATTTTATCCTATGAGGATTCGACTCGAGAAGCAATTGAAAGTCTTTCTTTTTATGTGGAAGAGGGGTATACATTCCATAACTGTTACGGAAAGTATATATTTTCAGGTGGGTATCAGCTCGTACAATCAGATTCAGGTATTAAGCCTGTTATGCTGAGTATGGTTTAAAAAAAGAGACTGTAAAGGTCTTGTGGCATATAAAAGAGGTTTTGAAGAATTTATCTTCATGCCTCTTTTTTTACTTTAAAACATTATTGGAGGTTCATTCATGGAAAATCAAATGTCTTTATTTAACGTTGAAGAGAGTAATGTAGCGGTATTAGATATACGTTCGGAGCAACAAATCAATAAGAAGGTTTCGTACGATGTGGGAGAGAAGATCGGATTGGCACGTAAAGACTTAGCGGCACTAAGAAAGGGATTCGAGGATAATCAAACTTTTTCTGCTTTAGAAGAGATTGAAAATATTAGCTCTGTCCTTGCTGCTCAAATTATAACAAAATCTGAACTATTTAAAAGCTTTTCTTTGGAAAAAGAGAAAGAGAATTGTACAAAGCCTTCTGTAGCTCGTGCAAAACAATTGATCATCCAACGAGTAGATGCTACTCCAATGGGTGATTCAAAAGAAAGTCGTGAGCAATATATGAAGGCAGCGCAATTTGTGCTTCACCGCTTTGAAATGATTAAAGAAATGGAAGAGTTGTATTCATTTATTTCCGACGTTTCTTCTATCATTCGTAACGAAGGTGGAAACCGCTCTTTTTATGAGAAGAGAATTGATGAACTGTTAAACATGCAGAATGAACTAGAAAAAGGGTCAAAGGACTACGAAATAGTTGTCAATCGGTTAGAGAACTGCAAGGTCGTTATGAGAGGTATTGATCGGTCCAACCGTCTAGGGTTAAGCAGTTTAGGAAAGAAGTTCTGTAATCTTTTCAAAAGCCAAACAAGCTACAGTAGTACGATTAGGAATGCTCTTAAGGTTGAGTCGTGGGATGATCTATTAGGCAAAAAAGAGAAGAAGTCTTCAGGGAAGAGAAAGGCTGTTTGGGAGCGAACATTACCTGAACGTCCAGACCGTATCGGTGGTGCTCAAAGTACTGTAGAAAAGCCAGAAGATTTAGTACAATTCTTTGGCTTTCGTGGGGTTGAGTTCGGCCATTATGTGGATGATTCTAAAGCTACTGAACATCTTCTTCGTTCATCAGAAGCGATGATGGATCTTGCTGAATTACTCGAGGTAGATTATTCATTTATATCTCTTGATGGAACGCTTGCGATGGCCTTCGGAGCTAGAGGAAGAGGCGGTTCTGCCCTTGCACACTATGAACCATATTCTAATGTCATTAACATGACAAAACAACGTGGTTGTTTGGGTATCTTCGCCCATGAATTTTGGCACGGGTATGACTGTTACCTATACCGCATAAGCCATAACGGTAAATATGGAAAGTTAGACTATGCTTCAAACCCAGATACTTTAGGTTCACATATTGATCCTTTAGTTCCTATTCTGTTCGCAGAATTAATCGAAGTGATTAAGAAAGGGAAAAGCGTAGCTTACTTTGAGAATACGAATGACGATAAAACCTTTTGGAGAGGTACCGAGTTTAAGTCTTGTTACCGTCGTCACAACGGAGATTTATTGGCTGCTATGAATGAAAAGGTTGAATCGGCTAAAGCCCAGCTAGAGTCAGATATTCAATTCTATTCACGTATTAGTATCCATGCTGATCAAAGAATCGAAAAAGCGAAAAAAGCTTTCGAGAGAAATATAAAGAAGTTTGCTCAAGCCTTGGCTTGGTTTCATGAGCAACAAACCGGTGAGCGCGTGGAGAGAATTCCATATCCAACGGATAAGTCCAACTACTATCAAGCTTCCATCTCATTAGATAAGGGGAAGGTAGATAAGTATTGGAGTTCCAATGTGGAGCTTACCGCTAGAGCCTTTGAATCCTATATCCAAGATAAGCTTGTAGCAAGCGGAAGAAGAAGCGATTATCTTGTTGCAGGAACTAGGACGGATAACGTTGCTTTTCCTATGGGAGAAGAGAGAACAGCCATAAATGATAAATTCGATTTAATTTTCAAGTATCTACGTGATATTGAAATTTTAAAATAGGGGGAAAAGAGTATGACGTATTCATATCTATGTGTAGGTTGTAATCAAGGACTCAAATACAACGGATTTAAGGGCCAACAAGTGGTTCTGAAACATATCCGACATGGTGAGGTAATAGAGAGTATTCAAGGCGAATATGACGGTTATGGTCAGGTCATAAATGATAGCTGGGATAGTCTAAAAGAGGTTCAACGTTCTCTATGGTGCTTTGAGGATTCGATCGATTATAACAAGAAAGTCTATCAAGGTCAGTTGATGAACTGGATTGACTTCCGTATCCTAAAAGCAAAAGAACGAGGAATTGATATGGTACCAGGAGACAAAACATGGAAGTCGGGATATGATCTCACTCAGCATATGATAAACGAGTGGGAGAACATCCCCTTTATCCCTGTTGAACATCCACGTTCCGGTATTGAAGCATGGCATTTACCTTGTCATGAATCTTCTAGTAAAGAGCAGCTGGATTCTCACACAATCTCTAAGGTAGATCCTTACTTAGCGATGGGGGACTTATAATGGCTAAGCTATTTTATGACGAAGAGAAGATGAAACGGTTTGTCGATAAGGATCGTTACCTATCGTTTGTATATGAAGACCTACTCATGAGAAAGCATTCAAAGTCAGAAGCTTTGCTAGTAATCTTTAACAGTAACGTGTTGGGAGATACAGCAATGGAAGATGAATATAGCAAACTATAAAAGGCAAATTAGAGAGGATTTCCAATGGAAGTCCTCTTTATCATTAGGAGGAAAAAACGATGAATTTAAAGCTAAAAAAAGTATATAGTGTATCGAAAAAAGGAAAGCCTGAAAGGCCGAGATTATTCCTTCAGCATTTGATTTGCGAGGCTGCAGGGTTTGAACCAAAAGGTGAGATTCACATTAAGATTTTGGAAGAAAAGGAAGAGATTATCCTTCAAAACTTCCCCTTTGATGGAGAAAATGATATTCATACGGTCCATGTGTCCTCAAGAAAAAGTAAATTGAGTCAGCAAGAAAGACCTCTAATCGATACTGCTGGGGAACGTTACTCATTTTTAGACATTAATCAAAAGGTTGAAATGAATGTCTTTAGAAAAGGCAAAAAGGGTAGAGTCGTAATCAAAACACTTGAATATAAGTTGTTTGAGAATAATACGATTCCCACTCCGAAAGACCAGCGGATACGTTTTCTCAGTTTATGTGCGGGAGCTGGTGTAGGCACTTCAATTCTTGAATCAACAAATTATTTTACACCTATACAGGAGATAGAATTAGAAGATGATAGTACTGAAGTGTTACTACATAATTTTCCTAATTCTATGGTCTTCAATGGGGATCTTCGTGATTGTATGGACGTGGCCGAAGTGGACATGGCATTTGTCACCTTGCCATGCAATGAATTCTCAGTTTTAGGTGGATTGGAATCAGGCATTATGGATGATTTAGTACTTGCTACTTCAAAGATTCTTCAATCTTCAAAAGCAGAGGTACTCTTTTTCGAAAATGTACCTTCCTTCTTCCGAAGCAATGCTTGGGATAGTTTGAAGAGCTTACTACAAGAAGAATATCCTTATTGGGCTCAAAAAGATATTGAAGCATGGGATTTTGGAAGTATAGCCATGAGAAAGAGGACGTATGCAGTAGCTTTTAGGAGTGAAGAAAGATTCCTTCATTTTCAATTTCCGACTCCACCAAAGGGGAGAAGAAAGAAACTAAAAGACTTTCTAGACAGAGGGAATGTAGCGCATGAATGGAAGAGTATTGAAAAATTCATGGCATCATTTAATAGCCGTGCAGCCTGGAAAGAACGTAGTTTAGAGTTAACTTTCGTGGATAAGAACGTTGAACGAATTTCTTGCATTCCCAAGAGATATACCTCTCAATGCGCGTCTAATAGTCACGTTTTAAGCGAAGATAAGAAGTGGTTTAGGTTTTTATCACTTAACGAAATTAAACGCATTCTAGACATCCCAGAAACCTTTACATTCACTGATAATATCCAAAAGATAAGAAAAGTAGAAATGTTGGGGCAATCCGTCGACGGACGTGTTATAAAAGCAATTGCAAATCGAATTGCCTATACGTTCATGAAGGTAAAAACCGTTGCTACTGAAAATGTCAAAAAGATCAAGACGAGTTATAGTATTAACAACGGGGGACAACTTGAATTATTATTGACTTAATCAAAGACCAAAGGTGGGGCTTACTCTCACTTTTGGTCTTTTTTATTTAGGTTATGTTAAAGTTTAGGGTTGAAATTGATGGTATGTTGAAATTGATGGTATGTTGAAATCTAGTATAATTGTCGTAAGAACAAACATTTTGAAAGGCGGACGTAATGGAATGACTGACAAACCTAGATATTGTCAAAGTTGTGGAGATGAGGTACCTAAATCCGAGGTGTACGAACCTGTTGATCCTATCAACAAAAGACCTGTTTATGATAAAAGTAAAGAAAATGAACCACAAGTTATATTTGTTTGTGGGCATTGTTACCAAGATATACTGGGGATTCGATAATAATCATGGTTTAATATATTTATATACATAAGCAAAAGGAGATCTATTATGAAAATAAGAACAACTAGAAACTTCGCTTACATCGAACTATTTATATTTTGTATAGTTCTTTCAATGATAATCTTTATTTTTAAGTTGCCAAGCTTTCTATATGTTGTATTGGTGTTTGGATTTATTTTTAACACTATAGCAATAACAATAAAGTCTAAAAGGATCCGTCCTTAAAGGAATTTTAATATAATTTGTCACTGTTTTTAATTAAAAATGTCATAGAATTGTATGTAAGAATGTCATTAATATGTACAAGTATGTTCAGTACAAAAAGGAAAAGAACAGCTGATATTAATATAATTTTCATTGTTTGTAAGCAGTACGCAAGGGTAGTTATAGAGCTTCAATAACTTTTCTATCGTTTCTCTTTTTGGTTGGACTTCATCTCTTTCATAATATCGAATAGAGTCAACCGACATACCAATGGCATCAGCAACTTGTTTTTGTGTAAGATTCTTAGCTAATCTAGCTTGTCTCAGACAATTACCTAACGTATTAATCATACTAATCTTTCCTTCTTTTCTTTTTAATGGATATATTATGGGTAAATATCCCTATATAATATTTACTATAAATCATGGTTTAATAGATGTATAGAATTTTTTCGAATATCAAAGGGAAGAACCCTAGACAATTGCCGTACACGTATACGGTTTATTTTGTCTAGGGTTTTTTTAATGTATTTTCGGCCATTTCTTTTTCGAGAAATTATATTAGATTAGTAAATTTTTTTTATTAGTCTACCGATATTAAAAATACTATTCAAATTAAAATGAGAAAAAAGACACAAAAAAACCCACCCGCTCGTTTTCAAACATCTAAAACAGTTTGGCCGCTGACAGATGTTGAAAATTCTAAAGGTAGGATTTCTTACTAATTATTATGTATTTATTTTATCATGAGTACGATAATTTACAAGTAGGAAACCTTCGACAACACATGTTATTAAAGCTGGTCGGGAGAATCGGAGGAGACAGTGATGGAAGAGGAGTATCTCAATTTAAAAGGGAAGAAGGACAAACTAGAATACTTTAGATTGATTGATAATGGTAATCTATCCCCCAGGCTGAAACTTGTAAAAGAGGAAAAAGAAGAAAACTTATTAACACGTACTTATTGGGTTCCTGAACAAGATAAAGTGATCTATAGTGAGGATGAAGTACGAAAATTCTCACTGGACTCTTATGGTGAAAATATTCCTTACATAGATGGGGAATTAACCATCTTTAATAACTATTTGTTTGATTTTTGGTCTTACTACCTAAACGCGGAGGGACTAGCACTATACGGTCATTTGAAGCGTTTTGCTTATGGTTCTAAGGATTTCTGTTATCCGAACTTTGAACTAATCAGCTTAAAAATGGATAAGTCTCGACCTACTATTCATAATTACTTAGAGATATTGGAAAGATACGGTTTTTCATACAAATTCGGAGTGTACAACCGTTCAAGAGAGGGAGTAGAAGAAGGACCGATCTTTAAAGTTAGAAAGAAAGTACCCTTGCTAACAGAGGCACTTATTTACGGTAATCCTGATATAGAAATTCCGGATGATGCTCCAGGACATATTAAAAAGGCTCTCAAAAAAGAGCAAAAGGGATTACCGGAAAGACTCCGGAAGGAACATGAAAAGTACGTTGAAAGCATGATTAAGAATAACGAAAAAGTATCTATTGAAAACAAGATTGATTTTGAAGAAATATATAAACAATGGCAGAAATATGGTGAGCTTATTAAGGCTTCGAGAAATGAAGCAGCTGCCACATTAGAAAAAACACCTACCATTCAAGTAGCAATGGATAAATCGGAAACGATGATCTTAAAACATTTAAATCATTACGTCATGCAGAAGATCTCTAAACCTTCTTTTGAAACCTTTTTCAAAGACGTACAACTACAAGTAAACAATATCGAACACTCGGTTCATATTATTGCTCCAAACGAGTTTGCTAGAGATTATTTACAGCAAAAGTATGATGAACTTATTAAGGAAGCCTTGACGGAATATGATCCTGACATTGAAAAAATTGAATATAAATCCTTTAGTACCTCTGTATAAAACAGAGGTATTTTAAATTTTTTCAAAAGAGGTTATAAGGTCTTTAAGGGAGGATAAAATCATTTAAAGCTAGATTAAAAGATTTATAAACTAGGTTAATAATTTCGTAAGGTATAGGTTAATAAAATTTTAACCTATTAAACAATGCGTTTTCAGGATAGGTAATAGGTTAAAAATATTTTAAGGTAGATGATAGGTTAAAAGAATTTTAACCTCACCTTAAAAATCTTTTAACCAGAATAAATACAAAGGGGAATAAGATTTTAAATAATAATATATATTATAGCCACTTCATCTTCGCATTATTCTTAAACAATCTATCCACTTGTCGAATGAAGTCATTACAAGTATAATAAGCCTATATTTCTTTTTTATTTTTTTATTTGTTTGCAATCCTTTCATTTGGATTAGCGGGAATTTACTTTAGATATTACAGCCTTTGGGTTGATGGACTAATAGCAAGCTTGTACTATGTACTTTTTGCTATTCATTTCAGAGACTCAAGGGCTTTTTTGCGTTTATTTAGCCAATTTGATGGTGGTGTGTTCAAAGAGAATGGGATTTTTCCTGTTCTCTTTTTTATATATAAAAAACTTTAAGTTAGGGGCAGCATTACATGAAAAAGAGTGGTAAGTGGAAGAAGTATGATGGACCAAGTATGGAAGAAAGAGTAGAAAAACTTGTGTCGATTCTAGATGAAGGGGTGAAGAACTTTACGTATTCTCCAGAAGATTACAAAGCTCTTCTCGAAATGAAAGCACTTATGCCTAATTACTCATTCAGGAACCTTATGGTGGCTAAAGCTCAATATCCCAATGCTAGTTTTATTGCATCATTTAAGCACTGGAATGAGTTAGGTCGCAAAGTAAAAAAGGGAGCAAAGGCCATTAACATCTTCAAACCCAACTTCAAGAAGGTTGAGAAAAAAGATGACAATGGAAGTTCCTCAGAGGATTATCAGCTAATCGGTTTCGGCACCGTTCCTGTATTTGCTTATGAGCAAACAGAAGGTGACTCACTTCCGATCGATAAGGTACATATCAAGCTTGAAGGTGATTGTCCAGAAGCACGAGAGATTATCAAATGCGCTGAAACAATTGCACTAGGGGATGATTGTCCTGTCACTTACGGAGATGCAGATGGGGCTAATGGATATTATCGTCCATATACTCACGAAATCGTTGTTAGCGACACGCTTAGTATTAATCACCGTTGTAAAACACTTGTACACGAACTAGTACATTCAAGAGTCCATAGATATGACACGACCTCCTCTTCTAGTGAAAAAGAAGTGGTTGCTGAAGGTTCTGCATTTGTTGTTTGTTCGTTCTTTGGTCTCGATACATCTGATTATTCTTTCCGTTACGTTAAGTCATGGAAAAAGAATGATGATGACTCACTCGTAAAATACGGATCCCAGATATCTGATATCTCAGGAAAAATTATTAACGAGTTTAGAGCCTTGATGGAAAGCCAGGAAGAACATCTACAACAAACCGCTTAGAATCGCACAGAAAGGAAGTGCTTCAAAGGTGAGTGATCTAATAACAAGTCACCTTGAAGAATATGCTGGACATAAATTTTACGTCGAGCATGTTTCTACATCGTCTATTGGCAATTGGTTCCGTGTTCATATGACCAACGGAGTCATCCATAACCTAACAATTGGCTATGCAGATAGCATAGAAAAAGCTAAGCAAGAAGTCATAAAAGCGTTTAAAGAATATTTAGATGGGGTGTTGTAATCATGAAAATGAATGAAGTATCGCAAGCGACATATAAAAATGTCCCAATAACCATTTATTGTATTGAGGAAGGTCAATATGCAGGTCAATATTGTGCAGTGGTCCTTCCATTCAGTATTCGAACTTCTATTCGAGACAGCATTGGCGCTGCTCTTGATCGAGCAATTGCGAACATTGAAAAGCAACTGGCATCATGACGGACAGTTGGTAGACACCTACTGTACATTAAGGAGATGTAAATAATGAAATTCATTAAAAATAATGACGGTTATAACCAAGGATATGAAGTCGTTAAGGATGGGGAAGTTATTGGTTTTGTTTATAAAACAACACTAATTGACCTAACTGTAATGTGGAAAAACAACAAAAACGATGACTTATTCATTACAAGAAAAGATGCGTCAGAAGCACTTTTGTAACTCTTGTTGGATGGTACGAGAAAACAGTAACTCACTGATCAAGCAGTTTTTTTAAAGCTTGGAGATATAACAAATTGCAAATTGAATAGGGAGGTGTATCCCTTACCTCATAGTAGATAAAGGAACGCCATTCGGCTCCTTTATCTATTTTTGAGAGGGGAGCCAGAATGATTAATTGGAATCAAATTGAGGAAACAAATGAAAACCCAAAAATGTTAGAGCTTTACTTAGATCAAGCTTGGCAGAATGCTTTCTGTTATGCACTAGCGGTAGAAGAACCCGAGAAAGAATGGCAATCAGCTAAACTTCTGATGACCATTATTGCTGGGAGTGATTCTACCCTACAAGCAATGAAAGCATCTGTTGATATTGGTAGTTCAGGCATTTCATTTGGGCATGGAGAAAAGCAACTAACGGATTATAAATTTGTCTCTCAGTTCCGTATGTATAGTGATAAAGGCAAGTATGAATCGTTCAAGATGACCATTAACAGCAATCGGAAAGCAGTTGCCATTGTACATGATGATCTATTAGGAAATGGGGATTATATCCTTTCTTTTGAAGGCGACCCAGCTGAGGACCTTAGAAATTTGTTAGGTGGAGGAAAATTCGGCCTTAATATCTTACCTGAATGGAAAAACATCATTCTTGATGAGTTTGTGAGACGTGGATGTATTGAAGAGTTGAATTTTTATTTTGACCCATCATTATTCCCGAATGGACTTTCTATCTACAAACTGAAATTCAGCGAAGAGAATGCGGAACAGGAAGCAGACGACATTATCTCTGACATGATGAAAAAGGGAATGCTTAAGTTTCCTAAAGCGGGTACTGGTGCTTCAGTGGAATCCATTGAAGATTTAGGTACGTATATGACGAAATTTATGGACGATATGGTCAAAAAGGTTTCAGATAGGGTAACACCGATTCACAACCCAATTGTAGATCCTGTTCATCCACAAATTTCAACATACAAACGTGAACTATTCCCTGTACAAGCTCATGTGAGTACTGCGATTGCAAAGGTGTTAAAGAAGCAGAAAGTGGCGTTAATACAAGGAGAGATGAGCACGGGCAAATCCACGATGATGACAGCCATCCCAGATGTGTTAGCAGCGATGTCCAACAAGAAGGGATATTTCGCTTGTCGTGCGCTCGTAATTGAGTAGAGAGGTTATGTATCTAATAACCTATCGAAAGAGTGCTGTTTAATTAGCTCCTGGATAGCTCCCGATAATAAGCTATTTACAGAGAGAGGCTGAGACTCCCGTTTGCAAGACAGTAATGTTCTTGTGATGAGCAAGGGTGAAGTCGCAGGAAACTGCGGGCTTGGGTATATATGGTGAATAATCGTTTACTCTCGTATGTACGTTTCGTTACGAAGATGGCTAAGTTTAGAAGTATTTTAAATTTTGAAATGCATTAAATATGCCGTAATAAGCAGTTAACTTGACCCTATATGACATGGTAGGTATTGAGGATGAACTAATGGGAGTTCAGAGAATTGGTGTGAAACCAATCTGCGAAAGCATAACTGCCGGAACAAAGAGAGCACCTAAGTATACAGGTAACACTAATTAAACGGAAGCGAGGATTGCCCTACCCCTTAGTAATAAGGTTGATTTTAGGGAGGACTAGCATAACAGGGTAACTCCGAAAGCTAAGAAACCTAAACGTAATGAGGGTAACAGAGGGGGAATAGTACCAAAGAAGTGAGACTAAGAATCTCATGGAGGGAAGTCCCTTAGACTAATGTATTTATACAATGAGAGAAAATAATTAATAATTCGCCATCCTAGACGCAAGTGACTATTCATACGGAAGGACGGTGAATACGCCAATGGCTTTAAATAATATCTATTATGTAGATATGAAGCAGAGATTTATAGATTATCAAAAAGAAATACCTATTGACCTACTAAGTGAGTGTATTTCAGAGGGAAATGTGAATCTAGCTTTTAGAAAGCTAAGTGAATCAAGTGGGAAATACTCTCTTGGTGCTGATGGTACCAACATTGACACAATCAATGATGCAAATTTGAACACTCTCGATTTATGCGAGATTGTCAGAGAACGCATTATTAATAAAATCGTCAATCCCGTACGAAGAACTTATATCTCTAAAGAGAACGGTTCAAAACGTCCACTGGGAATCGGAAGTATCTGGGATAAACTAACGCAGATGTGTATAAAACTTGTACTAGAACCAATATTTGAAAATCAATTTGTCCCAAGCAGCTATGGTTTTAGAGAGCAAGTTAGTACACATAATGCCCTAGCAAAAGTCAAATTTTTCACCAATGGAACTGCAAAGCACCATTTCATTGTCAATATTGATCTGAAAGACTACTTCGGAACTCTCGACCCTAAAATCATGCGTAGAGAACTCTATGCAGGAGGGATTAAGGATAAATATATATTGAATTATATATTCCGACTTATCCGTTGTGGCTATATTGAGGAAGATATGTTTTATCACACTGATACTGGTGCTCCTCAAGGTAGTATACTAGGTCCTTTACTAAGTAATATTTACTTACATCGGACAGACATTTGGGTAAGAGAACAGTATGAAAATTGGCATGATAAAAGTGTGAAGAAGTTTCACAATGTGGACAATAAAGGTCAAAACTTCAAAAAAACCAATCTTAAACGTGGTGTTCACGTTCGGTATGCAGACGATATGCTTATTTTATGCCCTTCCTTAGAACATGCTAAAAGATGGTATCATGCTCTAGCCAGAAAGTTAGAAATAGGGCTCAAGTTAACTGTTAATCATGAGAAAAGCTCAATTATTGACATATCGAAGGGTGAAACTTTTAGATATCTTGGGTATGAATTCTACTACAGCAAAAAGCATAGAACATCATCACAGCAACTTGATAAGAAACGAATGGCTAAGATTGTTTCTGAAGCAAAACGTAGATTGAGAGAATTAAGAAAATATCCAAAGCTGCAAAATGTTCTAAATTGGAATGCCTTTGTCCGTGGAACACATAACTACTTCAAAGGAATGACAAATTTTAGCATATCATTCAGCAAAATCCATTGGCGGATTAACAGATTATTTCGACACGTTATGAAATGTATCGCAAAGTTCACTGACACTAAAAAGTCGGAAGAGGAAAAACATAATAATGCTCAGAGAAAATGGATAGATATGCAAGGATATAAAACATGGGGTAGAAATGGTTGGTGGGTCATTGCTAGAACTCCCGTTCTTGAACTAGGATGGGCTAACTGGGATAAAACACTAATTGGTCACCTTAGACAGAAAGTCAACAGGACAAACCCGTATGACTATGGGGAAAAAGCACACAAACCTGGGGTATCGCTTAATGAAATTGCATACCTAGTGAACACTAGTAACTACATTGGTAGTTATAGTATGAGATACAGAAACTATCGAGTTAGCTTATATAGTAGTTTACATGGAGTAGGATATCTAACAGGAGAAAAAGTTGATGTTGCTAATTATCATTGTCATCATGTTTTACCAAAGAGTAAAGGCGGTTCAGATGCATTTAATAACTTAGTTATTTTAACGGCTGATGAACATCGCATTTTACACAGCAAGAACTACATTCAGTTACTATCCTTGTGTAAACAGAGTAAGAAATATATTAAGAGAGCTAATTTTCTTATTGAACAGGTACATGGAGTAATGATTTGTAATAAATAACATTAGTTGGATAGCCGTATGCGTAGAAATGCGCCCGTACGGTTAGGGTTGGGGGAAAAGGAAGTTGGCTCTGTAATAGAGATTAACAAGTTGTTTAAAACAACCGACTATCCTTACCTATCAACATTTATGTGCCCTCCTAGTTTAACCAAAAAGTGGCCCGAAGAAATCTTGGAAATTATTCCTTATGCAGATGTTCATGTGATTGAAAGAACGGATCAATTGATTACTTTCCATCGAAACTGGACAAACGCAGGCAGACCAAAACCACAAAAACCGACGTTCTTTGTTATTTCGTTTACAACGATGCGTGGTGATTGTGCAACGGTTCCAGCGGTGCATTACGAATATAGAAAAACCAAGGTTCAAGAGGAAGAGAAAGAACTTCCGTATCGCGATGGATACTATTGTCCTTGTTGTGGCAAAGCCCACCAAGTCGTTGAATCAAAAGAAACCACGATTGACGAAGACGGGAATGAAGTAGAAAACCAAGTGAAACGGACGATGCAAGAGCATGAATTCGGAGAGTCAAGAAGACTACAAAACTCTAAGAATCCTGCAAATGCATTTTGTTCTGAATGTGGAGAAAGCTTATGGACGAAAAAAGTTCCTACTCGTTATGAATCTATTAACGGTTGGCTGAAGCATGAAAAAAATGTGAGCCATGCCTTGAAAGATAAAAATCATAAACTAGTAGAGCAGATTCAGCTGTCACAACCGGAAGTTCCTAAGCAACAAGGGAACCCAAGAAGAATTGCGACAGTCGAATACATTCGCCGTAAGATGCGATGGTTCTTTGATATTACAGTGGTTGATGAAATCCATCAGCTTAAGGCTGGTCTGAGTGCCCAGGGAAATTCATTGGGCAGTATCGCCGCTGTTTCTAAGAAAGTCATTGGCGGGACTGGGACGCTCTTCGGTGGAAAAGTGCGCCCATAAGGGCATTTAGTAATTCGACTTTAGGCAAGTCGTAGGAGTGTAGAGGCATCGATTGTCTCCTATCATCTACTAATTTACTCGTGAGGGAAACCAATAACGGGGAACACAGCATATTAGGTGAAAAGCCATAAGTCACCAAGTTGTCATGGTGCAACTGAATGGCAAGATGAAACCGAAACAGACGAGGATGAATGCTAAACTGCGTGAACGATAGCCAAAGGAGTCCTAGCGAAGACATAGACGGAAGACTTCTATTAACGTCTATTGACCAAATATTATCTAATAGCCTTGCCGTTAGATAATTACTGCTTTATAAATAGCTTTTCCGTTTATAAAGTTATGCCTCAGTGGTCTTCCAACCATAGTAAATGGTAAATGGCGAAAGTCGCATCCGACACTGGTTCAAGCCTATGTTACTAAATGTACTAAATGGGGATTGCCTAAGTTGGGATGCCTGTAAAGGCTATGGCACTTTAGGTGTCTGAATATCCAATATGGCAACAGAGAGTCCGTAGTAGTCCGAGCTAGGGAAAGCCTAGTACATGGCGAAGGGACCAAGTTATCTAGTCCAGAACAAAATCAGGAAGGTGTGGAGACACTTTGAGGATCCCAAAAGTAGTTATGGACAACCTAGTTGAAATGTCCAAGAGAGATGAGAATTACGTTTTCGAACGTATATATCGAAATCTGTATAATGAAGAGTTCTTCCTAGAAGCTTATGCAAAGTTAGCCAAAAAGGAAGGTAATATGACAGAGGGAACGGACGGAAAAACCATTGATGGTATGAGCATCGACCGAATTCGTAAAATTATTGAACAGTTAAAAGATGAAAGTTACCAACCAAGACCTTCAAGAAGGGAATACATCCCAAAGAAGCCAACAGGTCAAAGACCTCTAGGAATTCCTTCAATGGATGATAAGTTAGTTCAAGAAGTAGCACGTAGAATCTTAGAAGGGTTATACGAGCCTATTTTCCGTGATTCTTCACATGGTTTTAGACCTAAACTTAGTTGCCAAACTGCTTTAGACAAAATACAAAAAACATTCACTGGAGTTAAGTGGTTTGTTGAAGGAGACATCAAAGGATTCTTTGACAACATTGACCATCACACTTTAATCAACCTTCTTAGGAAAAGGATAAAAGATGAAAAGTTCATTCGACTTATCTGGAAATTCCTCAAAGCAGGATACCTAGAGGATTGGGTCTACCACAAGACTTTCAGCGGCACACCTCAAGGTGGCGTTATCAGTCCATTATTAGCAAATATCTATCTTCATGAATTGGATAAGTATATGGAACAATATGCTGAAGAATTCAATAAAGGTAAGAAGCGAAAACGGACACATGAATACAGAGCGTTAGAATGGCAACTAACGAAAATGAAGAAATCAGATGAAGAATGGGCTTTAATGTCCACTTCTGAGAAAAGGGAACACACCAGAGTTTACAAGGCACTCATTAAGAAACGTAATGAGATGAATGCGACTGACCCGTTTGATCCTGACTTCCGAAGAATCAATTATGTTCGTTATGCTGATGATTTTCTTATCGGTGTAATTGGCGGCAAGGGAGATGCACTAAAAATCAAACAGGATATTAAAGCATTCTTAGCTAATAAGCTAAAACTTGAACTATCTGTAGAGAAGACCCTTATCACTCATGCTCATAAGGAGAAAGCTAGATTTCTAGGTTTTGATATTGTAACAAGTTACAGTACACAACCAACAAGAAATAAAGATGGCAAACTCCAAAGGCAAAATAACGGTAAGGTTAAACTTTATGTTCCGAAGGAAAAATGGGTAAATAAACTTCTTGATAGGAACATTCTAAGAATAAACGATAACGATTGGAAAATGATTCATAGACCTGAACTTATCAATAATGACGACCTTGAAATTATTAGCATCTATGATGCTGAATTACGAGGATTCTACGAATATTACAAAATAGCAAATAACGTGAGTGTGCTTAATAAAATGGCATACATCATGGAATACAGTATGTATAAAACGTTTGCTAGTAAATATAAAATATCGGTTACAAAAGTCATAGATAGATTTAGTGTTAATGGAGTGTTTACTGTTCAATATGAAACGAAAAAAGGAATGAAATCTAAAACTTTAATTAACTCGTTTACAAGAGCAGAAAAAGTAAATAAAGATTTCAAAGTGGATAATCTGCCTAATGGTTGGATGTACAGTGGTATCACAAGCCTAATTGACAGAATGAAAGCTCGCATATGTGAATACTGCGGAGCAACAGATGTCGATTTAGAGATGCATCATGTCCGGAAGTTAAAAGACCTCAAAAAGAAGAAAAATCTTCAAAAGTGGGAAATGATTATGATCGCTCGTAACCGAAGACAATTAGCTTTATGTGCTAGAGGACACGGAAACGACTGTCATATGAAATTACACAAAGGACAATTGTAATTAAACTGGGTGGATAATAGTGAGCCGTATGCTTGGAGACTTGCAAGTACGGTTCTGGGGGAGAGTTGGTGGAAACCTACCATAGTAATATGGCAAGGCACCGCCTTCTTATCCCGTTGCGGAAGATGTCTATTACACTCTATGGAGATTATTCCCTCACCTAATGGTTGAGAATGGATTCGCGTACACAGAGGTAAGAAAATGGAATGAAAATTTCGGGAACATAGAGACGACCATTTATGGTTCAGATGATACTGGTGAATACAGTAACAAACAGTCTAGAGGCGGTGTAACAAGAAAGACAGAGAAAGTCATGCCAGGGATTTCTCCTTATGTTTTCTCTAAGTTTCTTGTGCAAAATTCCGTACTTGTTAGATTAGTTGATGTTTGGCCAGATCCAGTGGAGCTCGTGAATGTACCAACTATTCTTGTAGATTTGGATGAAGAGTTAAAGCCACACTACAGAAATATGGTTAATACTTTCGAGCATGCCATTAATAGTCGGGACGATGGCTATAAGCTGTACATGCCTCTTACTCAGAATGGAATTGCCTATCCTGATAATCCTTTCTCCTTCCCAGCATTCTCAATTAAAACAGAATCTGGTCACAGAGATTTAATTTGGTCTCCTGAAGAATTTCCTACAGACCATCTCTTAAACAAAGAGAAAAAGCTACAGGAAATTATTAAAAGTGAGTTGGAAGAAGGCAGAAAGAGCATTGTTTATGTAAGGGATACTGGTTCCAGTGTTGAGGGCAGAGATGTTCGTCCTCGTTTAAAACAGGTTCTAGAGCAACTTGGTGCAAAGGTTTGTATCTTAGATACATCTACCGTAAAAACCAATAAGCGTAGTGAATGGCTAAAACAGAAAATTGAGAAAGAAGGATACGATGTTTGTATTGTGTCGCAGGCTCTTGTTGAAGTTGGACTAGACTGTGCGACAAGAAGTTGCTAATTAATAGTGCTTCAATAAGAAGTCACCTTAGTCATTAAAGGTGTTCCCGCCCGAAACTGCTTTCTGAGTAATCGGATTGTTGGGTTGCATGAGGGTTAAATGCTTAATGGAGGAATTTACGCAGAATTCCAAAAGAGCTAGGGAAAGTTAGGAAGGTATAAGCGAAAGCTGAATCTTTGTAGTCTTCGTCACCGACAACAAGCGTACTGTGGTTGTTAAAGCTTGTAGATGTGGATAAGAAAAGTTCTACGGTCGAGGAACTGTGCAATGACCTATAGATCCACCGGAGTAAAGAGGGATGCCTAACCTAACGTATCTATTATTAGTGAAACTTGGTAAGCCCTATGCATTCCTCTCATTTGAGGTAGGGGGACCGTAAGGGAACCACAATATGCAGAGGGTAGAGGAATGTGGAAAAAGCGAATGCCGACATAACGAAAGTTAAGGTGAAAACTCATTAGTATAAGCCGTCGGATAGGGCAATACCCAAATCGAAAGATTGCTGACTTCCACGTGGTCATCAACATGTATAGAAAGCGAAAAGAATAATCCTTAAAAGAGAGGGAGATATGTTATGAAAACCAACAATCATGTTGCGTCGGCTGTTTCCCCACTAGTGGATAACTGGCATTCAATTAATTGGGTCCAAGTTAATCGCTACGTAAGGAAACTTCAACAACGAATCTATCGTGCCGAACAACTTAAACAAACAAGAAAAGTAAGGAAATTACAAAGGCTTCTTCTTAGAAGCAAAGCGAATTTGTTGCTTAGTATTAAACGAGTAACGCAAGAAAACAAAGGCAAAAACACTGCTGGAATTGATGGATATATTTCGAACACTCCACAAGAACGTATTGAACTATTCAACAAGCTCAAAATGTACAGTGTAAGAAATATTAAAGTCAAACCTGCAAGAAGAGTATATATTCCTAAAAAGAATGGAAAGAAACGTCCGTTAGGCATTCCTGTAATTATTGACAGAGTGTATCAAAACGTGTTCAAAAACGCTTTAGAACCACAATGGGAAGCTAAATTTGAAATGTCATCATACGGATTCCGACCTAAACGTAGCGCACATGATGCTATAGGCGACCTATACATTAAATTGAATAGGAAAACCAACAAAGGATGGATATTTGAAGGTGACTTTGAAGGATGCTTCGACAATCTTAATCACGATTTCATCATGGAACGTATTAATAACTTCCCGAATAACAAAATCATTAAGAAATGGTTAGAAAGTGGATACGTTGACAACGATACATTCTATTCAACAGATAAGGGAACACCACAGGGAGGCATAATCTCACCGTTATTAGCAAATATAGCCTTACATGGGATGGAAGAAGAAATAGGAGTTAAATACTTCTACCCTAAACGGGATGGCGCACAATTATACCCGAATTCAGTTGGTGTAGTTAGATACGCAGATGATTTTGTTGTTGTATGTCCTACGGAAGGACAAGCCCGTGGAATGTACGAGAAACTACAACCATATCTAGATAAGCGTGGTCTGAAATTAGCACAAGAGAAAACAAGAGTTGTTCATATTAGTGAAGGCTTCGACTTCCTTGGATTTAATGTTCGACAATACCCAACTAAAGAAGGAAACCAGTTATTCATTAAACCATCCAATGAAAGTGTGAAAAACGCCAAACGGAAAATCAAAGAAGTGTTTGACTGGGGCAAAGGTAGAGAAACAACAAAACTAATTGAAAAACTTAATCGAGTGATTCAAGGAATTGCAAACTATTGGTCGCCAACGGTAGCCAAAGTTATATTCAGAGACATTGATACTTATGTCAATGAAAGAGTACTAATTTACTTGAAACATAGACATCATAGAACTTCAATTAAGAAACTGAGAAAGATGTACTTTAAACCAGATCATACAGGTGTAAGTAAAGATAAATGGATATTAACGTGTCCTAACGACAATACCAAGCAGCTCATTTGTATGAGTTGGACGAAAATTGAAAGACACGTAAAGATTAAGCAACATAACAGTCCATTCGATGCTTCACTTAAAGCTTACTTTGATAAACGAGATGAAAAGATATTCGATAGGGAAAATACTAATTCAAAAAGAAAACTTGCGAAAAAGTCTAATTACAAATGCAGAGTTTGCGGAGAATCCTTACAGGGAGACGAACCTATTGAAACCAATCATACTATGCCTGTAATAATCGGAGGAAAAGATTCTTATGATAACTTCGAATTGTTACACAAATCATGTCATAAATCACATCATGTACTTTTGGAGAAATACGGTGGCGGTAAAACTTTACCAAAAGTCGTAGAGTATCTGAAAACCAATGGGATTAATAACGTGAATTCAAAAAAGGCAATCAATCTTATGAAAAAGGCTTTCAAGAAGTTTAAGTATTAAGTTGGTTCGGACGAAAGGTGGCTTGAGCCGTATGTGCTGAAAGGTACAAGTACGGTTCTTAGGGGGGAAAGAGGTGGTAACATCTCCGACCTACCCGACTGCTATGTACACCGACGCTCATTTTCTATCAATTTAGCTGGTCTCTTTTTACCATCAACCAAGCGAGTAGAAGAGCATGGCGTATCGGTCAATCCGAAGAATGCAGACTCTACTATCTAGCTTATAAGGATACGTATCAAGAAACCATGGCGATGCTTATTGCTCAAAAGAATAAGGCGGCTGGTGCAATTAACGGTGAGGCTTCTTCAGATGGACTTAATGCCATGTTAGGATCCGATGATGCAGACCTTCAAACGATGTTGATTGAATCTATTAAAAAAGGCAAAGTCCTTAAGGGAAGTACAGAAGAATGGACAGCGGAAGCTTCCGATCGCGCAAGAGAAATTCTAGCGGGAATCGGGAAGAAGAAGCAGAAAGTGTTAACACCTAAAGATCAATTTGTTGCTTGGGTCAACCAACACATCGAAACCGATTCTTCTAAAAACGTACTTATTCGCAAATCATCAACCATTACTAGTCATATTGAACAAGGGAAGATTAATGGATTTAGCTTCGTAAACCAAGTGTTAGAGGTAGATCTCATTGAAGCCTTTGGAATCGATTGTATTCAAGACGGAGAAATGGTTGCTTATTTAACCGAATATGAGAGAAAGATTGTTGCTGCTGAAGAACAGATTTCATTGTTTGAAATTAAGGCAGAAGACAAAGTAAAAACTAAAAAGAAACGTACTGCTCCGGTAACTGGACAATTAGCGTTTGAATTATTTTAGGGGGAATAAATCAATGACAATTACGTTAACCATCGATTGGCTAGTATATTTTTACTGGCTGGTCGAAAATTATATTTTTGTTAGAGTTCAAGAATTAAAGGTGCAACAATACTATGCTTATTATGAGCGTTTAGCTGAATGGGTAGAGGATTGTAGACAGCCTGTAGAGACTTTCGAACACCAACCTTATCTGGTAGAAACATCAATTAGTCAAGAACCGGTACTAGCTCCTGTTATTCCTATTAAACCAGTAGTTGTACAACCTGAACTTGATGAAAAGGCAGAAGGATTATTCGCAGAACTTCAACTTGAATTGGGAATGGATTCAAATTTAAGTGTAGAAGTAGACTATGAACCTATTGCTATCTATGAGATGGAAGAAGCACCAGCTGAGTTTGATTTCGACTATGACATGGTAAGCCTTGCAGATTATGATCAGCAAGATTTTATCGAGGAAGAGACTTTTGTTACAGCATATGAAGAAGAGTTTATCGACAATCAAGAAGATTGTATTCATATGGATGACCTTATGAGAGAAGAAGAAGTAACATCACCAATCGGTTATGAAGCCTTCGCTTCTGCCAAGATCGTAGATTGTATTGAAGGGCCACAGCAGTGGGTCGTTTCCGTTATTGGAATGGAAGAACAATATATTCATGTTTCTGATGGAAAGCGGATCTGGTTAAACATTGGTGAAAGAGCTTCTAGAATTCACAAGAATGACGTTTTAATTCTAGACGTTATTCGAAATGGCAAAGACATTCAGGTGGAAAATCTAGTACGAGTAGAGACATTTGCAACTGACGAGTACATGATACCTGATGAAGAACGATTCTTATTTGAAGATGATGTTCGAATTGCTATTTAAAAATAATTTCCAATTGTGCGACATTTTGTCGCCTTTTGGTGTAAGGAAGGAAGAAATTCCTTCTTTACACCAGATGTAACAGTAAACATTTGGATAAAAAAGTAGATATTTCAAGCATGAAACAATCTCTATAAATTTTTCTATATTTTCGACATGAAACGACAAAAACATGTAGGACATTTGGTTTATAATACGAAACACTTGCGTAGGATAATAGTAGGATATCCTTAACAAGTCTTGGAGATTTGTAATTGAGTCAATATAGAAAAAAAGACGATATAGAAACCATAAAGATAGAGAATTATAGAGAGTTAGTCTTTTTTCATGCAATAACTAAAAATATTAGCAAGGGAAAGGGGTCCAACAAGAATGGCTGCGCCTATACTAACAGAAGCTCACATCAGTGAAGTGAGCCAAACGATAAGAAATAAACAGATAGGAATTAACAAGATTGAATTTGTTTACAAGAAGGAACAGTTATACATAGATGCATTTGGAGTGGAAGGTATTCCTCAAGCAGATACGTACTATGAAAACATTGAAGACCATCTTGTATATTCGGAATTTTCATGGTTAGGACCATTATGTCGTAACTTCAAAGTAAACCTTGATGCAACGATAAATGTTGATCCGGAAGGGGAATTTGAGCAAGATTCTATTCAACTAGGTGTATATACAGCATTTTCGCGGCAAAATTCGAAACCACAAATTCTTAACCGTCTTATGCCACTACTGAATTCACTAGTTCCATTCCGCGCACATTTGTCTGAAGTAGAACTAGTTTGGCATGATGGTTGCTTAAATACGATCCGATTCTTCATGAACATTGATGCTAAAAAGGTTAACCCAATTATTAGTAACGCTCAGGCTCCTAATAACCAAATCCTACGCCAATGGGTTTCAACAATTGACCAGGCTATCGACTACAATAAAGGTCGTTATAAGCATCGAGTGAAATTACCAATCGTAAATGGAAGAATCAATATTGCAAAATATGAGACTGCTGTTTGCTTTAGATTGGAAGTTAAAGGTAAAAAATGATGAAGAAACTTACACATCCTATCATTCTTTCACTCTTTCTAATTTTACTATTACCGGTGACAGTTAATGCGAGCCCGTTACAATTTGGAGGAAACTCTGAACCAACACTAAACGAGCAATTAGGAATTTGGACAGATGGCGTAAATAATCTTGCTCCAACTATTTCTAATCTATTCTCCGCTATTTTCACACTCATGTTTCTATTCGGAGCGGTTAGGTTGGGATATTCTATTGTTACAAAGACGGGACAAGTGATGAAAGGATCTACTGGATTATTAATCTGGGTTCCAATCACATTCTTCTCGATTCGAGTACTAATGCTTTTATTGTTTACAACAGATAAAAAGGATGTTACACTGCTAGCAAGTGATTTGATAAACTTAATTACTGCTACTAGTTACTCCACTGTTGATTGGATGATCTCTATCGGACTCGTATTCTACTTGTTCTTCCATTTGATTAAACATCCTGAATTCGGGAGATGGAGTAAGCGGATGTGGGGCATTGCTGGTGTACTCACATTACTAACTATTCTAGCTCCAATTGTTTTAGGAGCCGTTTAATCTCAAAGGAAATGGGTGATCCTTATGTTAAAACTTGTGATAGATAATACAAAGAAGACCAATGACGCTGAAGCCATTACTTGTCGAAACTCTTGTGAGTATTTTGATGAGAAAACTGAAAAATGTGGTATACATCTTTCTGTTGATGTCGATAGTGCTTATGAAGCCTCAAAATGTGGTTTGTTCTTACACAAGAGCATGATGATTCCTGAATTACATAGAAAAACGGTCCAATCTCGTTTTGATCTTATTGAAGAAGAAGACAACCATTTGTTAGATGACCAGGAAATTTGGGAATTTGCAGGTAAGAAAGTGTACAAGAGTACCTATAAATATCCTCTCGAACCTGACTTCTCAGCATTTCGCGAAGATGCCTATTGGTACATTTCACCGTGTAAAACTTTTGGTTGTTGGGTAGTAAACCTATGTAAAAAGCCAATGCTAACTCCTATTGATAGGGAGCATGCCGTAACGGGCTGGACACCAAAAGTGTATAAGTCTCCCATACCTCTACATGATCACAAGTCCTCGATACCTCTTGCCTCAAAAGCAGTATGGGTTGTTGATGAAGAAGGGTATGGCCAATATGGTCTTTTAGCAAACGGAGTGGTTACAAATTTCTCTTCAGGCCCAAAGCCAGTAAATTGGGTAAAGTAGTGTTGAAATTACATAATAAAACACGTTATAATATATGTAACTTAAGACTAAAGGGACGAACCCTATTGTGAAGGCATACGTGCATCGTATGTTCTTTTGCAATAGGGTTTTTTATTTGTATTCGTAAGGAGGGACACTTATGGAGGAAATTTTGATTATCAATGAAAGGACTTCATTCCTAGAGGGATTGTCTAAACTTCTAGAAATAAAGTTTGGTAATGTGTTCGGCATTATTAAAAGGGACTCAAAAGACTTGAAGAACTTTAATGATGATACGATACCCAAACTAATTATTGTAGATGAAGTCTCTAATGAAGATACAGAGCATTTTCTTTCTGATATGCGTAAACGTGGCTCAAAGATTGTTGTCATGAGTTTAGAAGCAAACGAAATACACCATTTAGATTTAGATCTCTATAATGGATTTTTAATAAAGAACATGCCTACTTCAGATATGATACATGTGATTAGAAATATCCTTGAGTACAACGAGGTTTACGTCCATCCAGATGTTGGACATTTCTTCTTAAAGAAATTAACATCCAAATAAATTACAAAAAACACTTGATTTCAGTTTAGCATTTGGTATATTTATTACAAATATTAAACAAGAAATCGGGGGTTATTAATGATGAAAAAGACTAGTAGCTATTTTTGGAGGAAGCCAGGAAACAACTTACAAGCAAATTGGTAAAAAATACGGAGTTAACGTTTTGTTTCATTGTGGGAAGTCCCGGAACGGTGGGAATAAAAAAGAATTTAAAACCATTGTAAAAAAGGCGGATGTAGTGGTAATCCTTCTTGGAGCACTAGGACACGTCAGCATGGACATCGTTAAAGAAGTTTGTAAGGAACAAGGAATCCAAATGATCACCCATGATGGAAGAGGAGCAAGTGGGGCTATCCAAAAGTGTGTTAGCTTCTTCAACACACCTGCTGCAGCTTAGGAGGAACAAATGCTTAAACGCAACAAAGAGATGACTTTTAAAGTCGTCAATAAACAAAAGAAAAAAGTTGAACTACTAGAGCGGAACAGCTTTTAATCGATGCTATTCGAGAGATTGAGGACTTAGATGAGTTTGTTAGGCAAGTGAAGAAAATGGATTCAGGTGTTCTTAAAAGCAGATTACTTAATGTGGCAACAGATAAGATCGTTGAACCGCAGATATATCAATCGTAAATGGAATCATCAGTAACCTTCTAGGGAGATAGTACAATCTCCATCCCCTTAAAATGTTTTTTCTTGTACAGGCGGACGAAAGGATTACTCCTTATCTGCCTAGAGGGTTATTGTATTCAAATTTAATAGAAAGGTAGAACAAACCATGGTAGTTAGATGTATCAATGATTGCGGAAGCGAAAACTTCACTACAGACAAAGAATATATTGGGACCATTACTTCTGAAGGATTACAAGTCATCGATGATAAAGGGGAAGAGCACATTATCGCTAAACATCATCCAACTGGTTATGAACATGACGAGTGGTTTTGTTCTCGATTTTACATATTAGATAAAGAGCTCCATGTCATGTGAGCAATAGGAGGTTAGCGGGTAATGGGAAAAATGCTATTATGTGCTGAAAAACCTGCCCAGGCTAGGAAACTTTGTGAACCATTTAAACATACCGATAAGGGAGACCATATAGTCATTGCCCCGTGTGAAATTTTCCCTGACGGAGCAGTGACTATTTGGGCTGTTGGACATATCCTCGAACTATACTCACCAAGCGACTACTCAGAAGAATATAAAACATGGTCACTCGAAAACCTTCCAATTATTCCATCCGAATATAAATTAAAGCCGGTTCCTGATAAAAGAAAGATTCTTAATAATTACAAAAAGTGGTTAAAAGACCCGTCTATATCTACGATTGTCCATTGTGGGGATCCTGGAAGTGAAGGAGAACTACTTGTGACCGAAATACTCAGTTATTTAAATAACAAAAAGCCTGTCAAACGGTTCTGGGCAACTAGTTTAACTAAGGATTCCGTAACAAAGGCCTTTAAAAATATGAAGGATGGTTCTGAATATACCTCCTTATCCCGTGCTGCAATTGCTAGGCAACGTGCCGATTGGGTGTTAGGTATGTCAACGACTCGGGCATTAACTTGTCTATTAAAACAAAAGGGAATCAATAAAAAAGTCTTTTCTTCAGGTCGTGTTCAGTCTGCACTGGCCGGTATCATCTATCAACGTGATAAAGAAATAGAGACTTTTGTTAGTAAGCACTACTTTGATCTGTTTGGTACATTTCAATTCGGAGAAGATGTGCTAATTGGAAAATGGGTTAGCAAAGAATCTGACCATATTTTTGATATGGAGGAAGAAGTGCTTCGGGCATTTGCTGAGTATATTAAAACACAACCTGCTAAGGTTCATACGGTTGTAAATGAAGAAAAGAGAATTAAACCACCTCAATTATTTAACTTGTCTGCCTTACAAATTCAAGCAAATAAAATGTACGGAATGGCTCCTCTAGAAGTTTTAAAGTACTGTCAGTCTTTATATGATAAGTCTCTTTTGACTTACCCACGATCAGATTCACGATACTTAACTGAAGGGGAAGCTGAATGGATGCCTACCATTCTTAAAAACCTGTCTAAATATGATTGTTATCAGGTGCTGGTTAAGGAGGCAACAGGTGACATTTCTCAGAATAAGAGATATACGGACAGCTCTAAAGTTAGTGATCACTATGCCATCATTCCGACAGAGGACGAGGTTGATCCACTCACTTTACCAAAAGGAGAGCAACAAATCTACGACCTAGTAGCCAAATCAGTAATCGCCGCGCATTGTCCCGATTACGTGTACGATTCAACCGAAATACTTACTACCATCCAGGACCAATTTGCTTTCAAAAGTAAAGGGAATATTGCCAAAGAAGAAGGGTGGAAAGTCGTTTATAAAGGTGCTACCAGTACCGAAAAAGAGGATGAAGTAGATGTAACTCTACCTCCACTTAAAGAAGGACAAATGGGAAAAGTGATTGCCACTGATTTAAAAGAAGGAACAACTACCCCACCAGCTCGTTTCACCCAGGGGGACCTTATTGGGATTATGGTGAATGCCTCCCATTACGTAAAAGATAAAGGCGATTTCAAAAAGGCCGAACTTTCATTAGGTACAGAAGCAACTAGGGCAGGGATTGTAGATACACTTACTACACGCTATGTAAAGATAGTGAAAAACCAAGTCTTCATGCTGCCAGAAGGAAAAATTCTTATTGAAGCTCTAGGTTTAAATAGTTATGTTACCTCTGTCCTTACTACTGGACAAATGGACCGTTATCTTAAGGAAATCGAGAAAGGCAAAGGTGATGTAAATAAATTTGTCAAAAGGACGGAACAGATCACCGCTGAAATCGTAGAAAAACTTATAGCCGATTCATCGAATTGGGATTTCTCAGATTATATTCAAGAAATCAATAAAGCAGAGGAAATAGGAATATGTAAACTTTGTGGTGGGACAGTTGTTGAAAGAGACACCTTCTATGGATGTAGTAATTTCAGCAAAAACAACTGTTCCTTTAAGATTCCAAAGACTCTATCAGAGAAGACGATTAGTAAGGAAAATGCGAAAAAACTGTTAGCTACCGGGCAAACGGCTCTTATAAAAAACTTCCTTAGTAAGAAGAAAGAGAAAACATTCGATGCTTTTGTAGCATGGGATGAGAATCAAAAAAAGATTATCTATCGTTTTCCAAAATAACCATACAGAATGGAGAGGCCTTTATGAATTCAGCCATGTTACATAATGGACAGGTGGTTACTGCTGCAGAGTACAATCCTGACACACATGGAAAGAGGATTTATTGTATCGATAAAGCATGTAAGACCAATATCATCTATGTTCCAGGTACTGATTCTACCGTACCTTACTTTAAAACGACAGGTAAGAATGAGGACTCCAAACATAAACAGAGCTGTGGGTTCTTTAAGATACTAACATTTGAAGAAAGTATCGCGAAAGTTAATGAATATCAAGATGAATTATTAGATAAGGGTTTTCCAGAAACGATTATCCGATTAAATATGGCTCAGCTTGATCCGGATTATCAAAAAAAGGTAGTGGAGAAAGAGGAGTCTCAACAGAAGAAAGTAAAGGATCCTAATGAGATTAAAGTTAAGCAGGAGTCTACTACCCCCAACAGTATAAGCACTCTAAAGGCCGTTGTAAAGCTTCTTACTTTATATGAACCTGATACTCTAGCAACCATCTTAGTCAGCGTTAAAGGTAGGAAGATACCTTTATCCAAAATAGTAGTGAGTAGTGAACGTGCCCATGAACTAGCATGGTCTGGTGAAGCGGATGATACACTTAGCTACTTTGTATATGGGACCATTCGGAAAGTGATTAGAAGAGAAAAGGTTATTTATCTTAATTTTGAACCTGTTAATAATGTGGTCTTTAGTTTAGTTATTTTTGATAAGTACTTTAAACACTTCACTTATAAGGACGAGCAACTGGTTGACCGAAAAGTACTTGCTTATGGATTTAGATTAAAAAAGAACGAATTTAAAGGCAAGAATACTTCAGAGCTACATATTAAATCCAATAAATATATTGAGTTCTTACCTTAAGTCTTTCTTATTAACGTAGAGGTGAAGGAAAATGTTTATTCTTACAGATAATAGTAATGTGACGATGATTATTGTTACTAATGCCAGAGGAATCGTAATCGATCATAGCCTAAGGAGGGAAAATAGATGATACAAGCAATCACCAAGGACAAGAAGCTGATGAAATCTATTGAGGAACTTAGAGCCGCTATGATTGAAAGTTCTCGAAAAAAAGGCATTAAAAACATGGACACGGTGCGGTTAAGCCAGGAATTAGATAAACTAATTCTTACTTACCAGCAACGTCAGTAGTTATTTAGGGAGAGGAGAACAACTTTGTTTGATATATTAGGCGGTTTAGCGGTATTTGTATTTATTATAGTAGGAATGGTATCTCCGATAATTGCTTTTTTCTTTAGAAAAAAAGGATTCAAAGCCATTTGGAAAAAATCAAACTTGCTATTATTAGGGGTATTGATTTTTATCATAACTCCTATTTTAATAGCTAGTTATTATACCGAAGAGAAACCTTTAATTGATAAAATGGATAAAAAGTACGCACTAATAAAGAATGATTTACCGAAAGATGAAACCACTGAAAAAATCCTTGTAGAGTTATATAAAACTGGAGCTTCTACCAGCGGTAACAGGAATATAAACTATGTGGTCAATAATTACAACCATAAGGACTTTAATGGCAAGATTATAATAAGTGCTTTTTATGGAGGAAAAAAAATAAGTGAAAAAGAGTTTGAGTTGTTTTTGCTATCAAAGGAAAAAGGTTACGATGACTATATAGATGCTAACAAACTTAACATTAATAGAGACAAGTGGAAAACGGTAAAGATCAAATACAAAATAAAAGGTGAGTTTCCATCATAAGGCACAAAGAATTCTTAATCCCCTCTTATGAACAGACGGCCGGCCTTAAATTTCTAATTGGTTTTTTATATCTCCTACTTTATTATTAAAAGGGTTCTGTAGATAAATTAATAAAAGGACTATTTACTCATTTAACTAAGGAGAGGGTAAAATATGACTACACCAAACGAAGAGACACCTATTGATTTAAGCATAGTCTATGACTTTAAAAGCTTCCCGGACTGCTTGTTATCAAGACCTAAATTAAAAAATGGTAAATAAATTAAAGGCCATAACATATTTTATATGGCTAATATGTTATGGCCTTTCTTATTAAAACAACGCCCTTGTTAGCTTATGTAAAATTATTCACAAACTTTATTTGTAGGGATGAAAGTCCACTGATTTTGCTTGATACATTTTGTCACGATATTCAAAAGTGATAATAACTTCACCAATAGAGTATGCTGGAGAAACTTGAGCAGTTAACCTAGCGATAAGATGTTTGTTTTCTACTTCATATTTTATAATTCCTCCAAAATATATATCTTTAAAAACATTCTCAAGCTTGATACCTACTGGACTTAAATCTACAACATATTGTTTGTCTCCAATACTTATTTTCGAGTTGACCACTTATCAAAAGGGCTATCTGACCAGGATGTAATAACAGAATTTCGTCTTTCAGATCCTTTCTCTATTAGACGTTATAAAGAGAATCTAAATCAAAAGACAAAAACGGAAAAAATATAAAAATATATATACATAGGGAGAATACTTTGGCTGACATGTTTGGATGCTTAGAATTATAATTATTTTTTTGAAACTATATATGTTGTTGGTATTAGTTGGTCCTTAATTCCCAATACTAATAAAAAAGAAAGGGGAATTTTTAAAAATGAAATTCTTTATTTTACCACCACTAATATCTGTATTACTTTTAAATTATATAGGTTATAGTAATAAGGAAAAAATGAGTACTGCTATTCATCTTGACCAAACACCTCAAGTCGAAAAATTTAAGGATAAAACAGATTTTAAATTTATAATGCCTACCAAGCTTCCAAAGGATTGGATATTAGAAATAAAAGAACCAACAGAAGAGTCAAAGGAGTCAGAGAAAATACAGCTTGTAAGATTAAATTATCTAGACAAGACTGATACATATTTAATGGTATCTATAGCAGAGACTAAATCAAATGGTAAATTAGACGATTTTGGTGAAAATCTGAAAATAAAAGGTATAAACGCTATATTTCAGAAACTATTACCTACCGAGAAGTATAAAGAGGTTACTGGAGGAACGTTAATGTGGATTCAAGGGGATACATTAATTTCTCTATTCAGCTCTAGATTGTCAAAAGCTGAGTTAGTTCAGATTGCTGAATCTATGATATCTGAACAGTAACAGTAAAAGTAAAATAGGGGAAAGTTCAACAATCTTTAATGTAGAACTTTCCCCTAACTAATCTTACTTAAATATAGAGCCGCCGTTACTATAAACTCGATATGTCCCCTCTGTATCATTGTTGGTTAGTGATTTCCAAGTCAGCGTGTAATCACCCGGTGCTACACTATAAAATGTTATGGTGCCATTGTAATCAAACGGTAAGTAAGTTGCACTAATTTCCCGTCCAGAAGCTGTCCTTAACGTCCAAACTGTATTGGCTTGCTGCCCACTATGTATACCTTGTTGAAATATTTTTGCAGAGATATTCCCCCCTTGATGATGCCATATCTTTACACCATCATAATCTCCATTATCCTGTGCCCAAATTCGAAATTCTCCACTAACAGCAGCTTCTGTTTGAATATTAGGAATTAAAGTGAAAATACACGCTAATAGAAAACTAGTGATTAAAATTCTTTTTGCAAACACCTTCATAATTATTTAACCTCCAACTTATTAATATATCCAAATTATAGAATAATATTACATTTTTTTCTATAAATAAGTCTGAATTATGTGAAAATAAGCATAAAGTCTAAGTATTGATAGGTATTTAGAGTCACTCCATCCATTCTAATCAGTGCTTTTTAACCAACTACAAAAGTAAAAAGACCACTAGTTCATGCAACTAGTGGTCATTCTTTGCGTGAAAACCATCCCTTACTTTGGAGAGCGTTAGGATGGTTTCAGCATTACCTATGAGTAACTTATTGTACCATGTATGTTTAAAAATGGAACTATAGGTGTAATTATTTTGCTTTTGATTGATCTTGTTCCTTAATTTATCAAATAGATTATTTTCACTCAAATTATCATATAGTAATTTATTTACTATTTCATGGCTTTAGGTTACAGGTTTCAACCAATTTATTTTTATCAGCTCCAATTTAAAATATCTTTTGAGGTGTTGTTTAAATGTTTGTATCACAAATGTTATTACAACGATGATACATATATAGTAGAGTTTGCGTTATCAAGACTTAAATTAAAATATCTCAAAGTGTACATATTCTATATACTCCCAAATTTAGTATAAGTATAGTTCTTTCTAATCAAAAAACTATAAATTTATTTACAATTTTTGGTTTTTATTTTAAAATTTGGTTGTCTATTTAGAATCTTTTTTTCTATAACACCATAGACTTAACAGGAAGACATATTGATTGGAGGGGGAATAATGAAATTCAAGAAATTGGTTGGTATCACCTTTTTATCTTTATCTTTAATGTTCCCGTACTTTTCTTCGGCCTCTGCAGAAACAAGTCAAGTTAATAAAGAGAAATATTACTATGAAAACAACAAAACAAAAGTCACTAAAGAAATTGTTCAGACAGAAAACGGCCAAGCGACGTTTACACGTAAAACCGAAGCCAACGGAACTGTGTATGCTGAGTTAATTGAAAAGGATTTCACGACTATAATTGAATATGATCCTAATACAAAAGAGCTATTTGTGAATGGTGAAAAGCAAGAGTTTGAGATAGCTGAAGTTAACGAACAGCAGAATACATCAGGAGATTTCTCTATTATGGCCGTTCCGTCAGGCGGAACATATGTTGGTGCCTTTAATTATAGTTTAAATATTGCAACTTTAACTGCATCAGCGGCCGCAGCAGCATTATCTACTGTAACTAAAGCTCCTTATAGTGGTTGTTTGGCTGCCGTAAGCGTATTCATAGGTTCTGCATCAACACTATATTACACAATTTATCAATATCGATATCCAATGAAATGTTCAGCAACTCCATATTTTAATCAAACTAAAGTATGGACTAATTCTAGCCGTAGCGTCGTTTCTTCAATAGTTGAAAGCGGGAAGTTCTTCAGCTCTCAACCTATTCCAGCTTCCTGTACTCCATAGAAAGAAGTGATATTCAAATGAACTACTTAGGTATATTAATTGGTTTTATTATTGCAGCTTTAATTTTATATTTCTTTGACAGTACAATCGAATTGCCAGCAATTATAGCTATTGCCATTGGGTTGATCGTAGGTGAGGTCATTAGAAGAATAAGAGTCAAAAATAAAGATACTTGAATATATATCTGAGTATTTTGAAGGTTGTTAATGAAATGAAATATATAGACTCATTGAACCGATCAATTGCAAAGTCAAATATCGTAATCTTACTAAAAAAGGATTGCTTAGAATAGCATCATTCGCAGAGTCGTCTAATAAAAAAGCCTTGTTACATTAATAAATGTATCAAGGCTTTGTTTTACTATCTTTCCCCTATAGTTAATTAGCAATCTGTTAGATATGCTTATATACATCTGAATATGCTATCTTTAATTGACTTCGTAGCTGCTTATTTTCACCTTCAAGTTTCTTAATACGACGTTGTAACGATTCAATAATTGCAGTTTTGCTATTCTCATTTATGTCATCTTTCTTTTTTAAGGTCGCACTAGTTCTTCCTTGTTGTTTTCTCAATAAATCGATTCTCACTCGTAATTCTTTGTGGTTATATAGTGTTGCCTTGGATATTCCAGCTTCTATAGCTACACTATTAAAGTTAATAATCTCTTTTTTCCTAACCAGACTTTTGATAGCATCATCAACTCTTTGATAGGTTAGAGCCTTTCCATACATGCGCCATTGAGCTACATTGGCTAGTTGCTTATATGTAAGTCCGGGTGTGGCTTCGGCCATCTTGCTCAAACCAATATTCATTCCCATTCCTAAAAGGGCAGCCATGATAATGATTGTTTCTTCCTTATCTGGTTTTCGATTATTAGATGCATGAGTGAATTGCTCATGAAATCCTGTTAAATGAGCAACATCCATAAGTAAATCAGTTAATTTTATTCTTGGGAGCATCTGATACAGGCTTGCACTAAATTTTTTTGCTTCTTCTGGAACATCTTTTTCTAATCGTGCAATTGACAGCTTTCCTTTTTCAAGAGAAACCCCGTCTAACTTGTTGGAATTGGTAGCTAACCACTTTAACCTTTTGTTAAGGCTGCTGGTTCTCTCCGTCATATAATCCTCGAATGATAAAC
>NZ_JBHLUU010000115.1:0-63507 GCF_042433785.1 Robertmurraya beringensis
TAAGACGAATCACGCAAGAAGGCCTGCCTTCTGGAGGGATTTGGCTTATGACCTCGAGCGGCTAGGCGCTGTAGCTGGACAACGATGAAACGTATTTCTTTCTTCTTCATTCATTATCTAGTTTTGAAGGAATGATTTTCTTCAATTGAATACTGGTCTAGTGGCGATAGCGAAAAGGTCACACCCGTTCCCATACCGAACACGGAAGTTAAGCTTTTCAGCGCCGATGGTAGTTGAGGGTTTCCCTCTGTGAGAGTAGGACGTCGCTAGGCAAAGAAAGAAGCACCTGATTGGGTGCTTTTTTTGTTGTGTATTTTTCTAATTAACCGTAAGATCTTATCTTTAAATGAAAATAAAAAGGTTCTATCATCTCAAAAAGTAATAAAGAAATATAATTATGAATTCCTTCCTAGTTTGAGAGCACGAAATTTGGGGAAAAATTTATAAGGTGTTGTTCATTGCATGAAACTACGTTCATCATGTATAATTAATGTCAAATATAGTCAAAGTCAGAGAGGGGGGATATGGTGAGGAACATCTCCGATATCATTGAGCAGTACTTAAAGGAAGTACTCGATATGAGTGAAAGAGAACTCGTTGAAATTAAGCGTAGTGAAATAGCCGATAAGTTTCAGTGTGTACCATCACAAATCAACTACGTAATTAACACACGATTTACCATTGAAAAAGGGTATGTTGTAGAAAGTAAACGAGGTGGTGGTGGATATATTCGAATCATGAAAGTTCAATCACACGATAACGCTCACCTTATTGACCAGCTGCTAACTGTGATCTCTTCTAGAGTGTCACAAAGTAGTGCAGAGCATGTGATTTTTAGGCTCGTTGAGGAAGATGTGATCTCAACGAGAGAAGCAAAAATTATGCTCAGTGTCATTGATCGCTCCGTCCTGTATATTGACTTACCATATCGTGATGAACTTCGTTCGAGAATGCTAAAGGCTATGTTAACAACATTGAAATATAAATAATAAGATCTTACGCCTTTAGAAAAAAGTAAAGCCATTTATTGAGGTGAGTAACATGATTTGTCAGGAGTGTAATGAAAGGCCAGCTACACTTCATTTTACAAAGATTAACAATGGTAAGAAAACTGAGTTCCACTTATGTGAGGTGTGTGCCCAAGAAAAAGGAGAGCACTTTGTAGTCACTAATACTTCTGGTTTTTCCATTAATAATCTATTGGCTGGACTATTAAACTTCGATCATAAATATCAGCTTGCTCAACAAAAAGCTTCACTTTATGAGCAACAACAAGTATTGCAATGTGAAAGCTGTTCGATGACATATAAGCAATTCAGTCAAGTCGGGCGGTTTGGATGTGCACAGTGCTATGAGACGTTTAAGGATCAACTTCAACCGATACTACGACGGCTCCATAGTGGAAACTCCACACATAACGGAAAGATACCTAAGCGTATAGGTGGCAACATTCACTACAAAAAGAAAATGGAAGAACTAAAGGTTGATTTGAAGTCTGCAATAGAAAATGAAGAGTTTGAACAAGCAGCCATTGTAAGGGACGAAATAAGAGAAATTGAAAAGCTGTTACGCAGTGAAAGTGAAGGAGAGGAATAGTACATGTCTCTTGAAAAATTTATTAATCAAGCCATAAGCTCATGGATGAGTGCAGAAGGGCCTGATTCAGACATTGTTCTAAGTTCTCGAATTCGGCTCGCGCGGAATATAAATGAGTATAAGTTCCCAACCCTCTTCTCTAATGAAGAAGCACAAGAGGTTATTCAGACAATGGAGAAGGCATTATTAAATCATTCCATTCCTAACTTAAGTCCATTAGAACTTCTAAGAATGGAAGAACTTCAGCCAATACAAAAACGAGTATTAATGGAGAAGCATTTAATCAGTCCTCATCTAGTTGAAAACTCTACTTTAGGTGCCTGTCTTTTATCAGAAAATGAAGAAGTTTGCATTATGGTTAATGAAGAAGACCATATTCGAATTCAATGCTTATACCCTGGATTCCAGGTAAGCGAGGCGTTGACTCTGGCTGATCGAATTGATGATGAATTAGAAGAGCATATCAATTATGCATTTGATGAACAGGTAGGATACTTAACGAGCTGTCCGACAAATGTGGGAACAGGGATGCGCGCTTCTGTAATGATGCATCTACCAGGTTTGACATTAACGCAACAAATGAATCGTATTATTCCAGCCATCAATCAACTGGGCCTCGTCGTCAGAGGCATATATGGAGAGGGTAGTGAGGCGTTAGGCAACATCTTTCAAATATCCAATCAGATCACGTTAGGTAAATCTGAAGAGGATATTGTTGAAGACTTAAAGGGAGTTGTCACCCAACTAATTGCCCAGGAAAGGTCAGCACGTGGGGCATTAGCAAAGACTTCTAACATACAATTAGAAGATAGAGTTTTTCGCTCCCTAGGTGTTCTAACACATAGTAGAATCATTGAAACAAAGGAAGCAGCCAGCTGTTTGTCTGATGTAAGATTAGGGATTGATATGGGCTATATTGAAAACATATCAAAAAATATATTGAATGAATTAATGATATTAACACAGCCAGGATTTCTCCAGCAATATGCGGGAGGACCACTAAGACCCAACGAGCGTGATATTCGTCGCGCCTCTTTAATAAGGGAAAGAATAAAAATGGAAAATTAACCTTAGAGGAGGATGTTCATATGATGTTTGGACGTTTTACAGAGAGAGCTCAAAAGGTACTTGCACTAGCACAGGAAGAAGCTATTCGTTTAGGTCATAACAATATTGGAACAGAGCATATTTTACTTGGATTGGTAAGAGAAGGCGAAGGTATCGCAGCAAAAGCATTATATGCTTTAGGATTAGGATCAGAGAAAATACAAAAAGAAGTAGAAAATCTGATTGGTAGGGGGCAAGATGCTTCTCAGACCATTCACTATACACCACGAGCAAAAAAGGTGATTGAACTTTCCATGGATGAAGCAAGAAAGCTTGGCCATTCATATGTAGGAACAGAGCATATATTGCTTGGTCTTATTCGTGAAGGTGAAGGGGTAGCAGCGAGGGTATTAAACAATTTAGGCGTAAGCTTAAACAAAGCAAGACAGCAAGTGCTTCAACTGTTAGGTAGCAGTGAGTCAAGCAATCACCAAGGGGGTACGGCAGCTAGTGCGAATACACCTACCTTAGATAGCTTAGCACGTGACTTAACAGCTATTGCTAGAGAAGGAAGTCTTGATCCTGTTATTGGTAGAAGCAAAGAAATTCAACGTGTGATCGAGGTATTAAGCCGACGTACGAAAAATAACCCAGTGTTAATTGGGGAGCCTGGAGTAGGGAAAACGGCTATTGCTGAAGGTTTGGCTCAACAAATTGTAAATAATGAGGTTCCTGAAACATTAAGAGATAAGCGTGTTATGACGCTTGATATGGGTACGGTTGTAGCGGGTACAAAGTATCGAGGTGAGTTTGAGGACCGTTTAAAGAAAGTAATGGATGAGATCCGTCAGGCAGGAAATATCATTTTATTCATCGATGAGTTGCATACACTTATCGGTGCTGGTGGAGCAGAAGGTGCGATTGATGCTTCAAATATCTTAAAGCCTTCATTAGCTCGTGGAGAACTTCAATGTATTGGGGCAACAACCCTCGATGAGTACCGTAAATATATTGAAAAGGATGCCGCTTTAGAAAGACGTTTCCAGCCAATCATGGTAGATGAACCAACAGCGGATGAATCTGTACAAATTTTAAAAGGATTGAGAGATCGTTACGAAGCACATCATAGAGTGTCCATTACGGATGAAGCGATTGAGGCAGCTGTAAAATTGTCAGACCGTTATATTTCGGATCGCTTCCTTCCTGATAAGGCCATTGATTTAATTGATGAAGCAGGATCAAAAGTAAGATTGCGTTCTTACACGACTCCTCCAAACTTAAAGGAGCTTGAAGCCAAGCTTGAAGAAGTTCGCAAGGAAAAGGATGCTGCAGTTCAAAGTCAAGAATTTGAAAAGGCTGCATCTTTACGAGATTCAGAGCAAAGACTTCGTGAACAACTTGAGGAGACAAAGAAAACCTGGAAAGAGAAGCAAGGGAAAGAGAACTCAGAGGTTACGGTCGATGATATTGCTACGGTTGTGGCAAGTTGGACGGGAATTCCTGTTTCACGACTGGCACAAACAGAAACAGATAAGTTATTAAAGCTTGAAGAAATTCTTCATTCTCGTTTAATCGGTCAAGAGGAAGCTGTAAAGGCTATTTCAAAGGCTGTCCGTCGTGCTCGTGCTGGTTTGAAAGATCCAAAGCGCCCTATCGGCTCGTTTATTTTCCTTGGTCCAACAGGTGTTGGTAAAACCGAGCTTGCACGTGCATTAGCAGAAGCGATGTTTGGCGATGAGGACGCAATGATTCGCGTTGATATGTCAGAGTATATGGAAAAACATTCGACTTCCAGACTAGTAGGTTCTCCTCCAGGTTATGTAGGATACGATGAAGGTGGACAATTGACAGAAAAGGTAAGAAGAAAGCCTTACTCTGTTATTTTATTAGATGAAATTGAAAAAGCTCATCCAGATGTATTTAATATTTTGCTTCAAGTACTTGAAGATGGACGTTTAACGGACTCAAAAGGAAGAAGTGTTGACTTCCGAAATACAGTTGTAATTATGACATCTAACGTTGGAGCAGAAGCGTTAAAGCGTAATAAGTATGTTGGATTTAACATTCAAGATGGAGAGCAGGACTTTAAAGATATGAAGGGCAAGGTAATGGAAGAGCTGAAAAAGGCATTCCGTCCAGAGTTCCTAAACCGTATCGATGAGATTATTGTTTTCCATTCATTAGAGAAGAAGCACTTGAAACAGATCGTAACTTTAATGTCTGATCAGCTAATTAAGAGATTAAATGAACAGGATATTACATTAGAGCTAACCGATGCTGCAAAAGAGAAAATTTCTGAAGAAGGATACGACCCTGAATACGGTGCTCGACCTTTAAGAAGAGCGATTCAGAAGCATATTGAAGACCGTCTATCAGAAGAGTTATTAAGAGGTACGGTACTGACAGGACAAAAGGTTGTCATTGATTATGTGGATGGTGATTTTGCTGTTAGGGCAGGAGAACCTATTCATAAATAATCATAAAAATAGGAGCACACGTAAGAGATTACGTGTGCCTTCTATTTTCTTTTGGGAAATACTTATCACTGCAATGGATTTATAACATGTCTTATAATAAGAGAGTATGGCAAGGAAGGTGTAAAGGGGGATATACGTTTGGCAAAAGTAAAAACAAAATTTATGTGTAATGATTGCGGCTATGAATCTCCCAAATGGATGGGGAAATGCCCTGGGTGTGGACAATGGAATACGATGGTGGAAGAGATAGAAAAGAAGGTATCCAATCACCGTGCAACCTTTGCTCATTCCGTAGGTTCAACAACCATGTCTAAAGCAACACCAATTACCTCTATTGAAACGATGACAGAGCCCCGTATACAAACGGACTTGGTTGAGTTAAATCGTGTGTTAGGTGGCGGAATCGTTAAGGGCTCCCTTGTGTTAATAGGCGGTGATCCTGGAATTGGGAAGTCCACTCTGCTTCTACAGGTTTCTTCTCAACTGGCAAAAAAGCAACATTCCGTTCTTTATATATCAGGGGAAGAGTCCATGAGACAAACGAAGCTAAGGGCCGATCGCCTAGGAGTCACATCAGAAAACTTACTCGTCTATTCTGAAACGGACCTAGAAGAGATCAGTCGAACAATTGAAAAGGAAAACCCGAGTTTTGTCATTGTGGATTCTATCCAAACCATATTCCACCCTCAAGTAACCTCTGCACCAGGAAGTGTTTCTCAAGTAAGAGAGTGTACAGCTGAGCTTATGAGGATAGGGAAGACAAAGGGGATTGCCATTTTCATCGTAGGTCATGTGACAAAGGAAGGCTCGATTGCGGGTCCTAGACTTCTCGAACATATGGTCGATACCGTGCTCTATTTTGAAGGAGAGCGTCACCATACGTATCGGATTGTCAGAGCGGTGAAAAATCGTTTTGGTTCCACAAATGAAATGGGAATTTTTGAAATGAAGGAATTTGGATTAGAAGAGGTTCATAATCCATCTGAAATATTCCTTGAGGAGCGATCACAAGGGGCGGCAGGATCGACAGTAGTTGCTTCGATGGAAGGTACACGACCGGTTTTAGTAGAGATACAAGCACTTATTTCACCAACTAGTTTTGGAAATCCTAGGAGAATGGCTACAGGAATTGATCATAACAGAGTTTCACTGCTAATGGCTGTGTTGGAGAAACGAGTTGGGTTGTTGCTTCAAAATCAGGATGCCTACTTAAAGGTTGCTGGTGGAGTGAAGTTGGATGAACCAGCAATTGATTTAGCGGTAGCAATTAGCATTGCTTCAAGTTTCCGTGATAAGCCAACCAGACCAACCGATTGTATTATAGGTGAAGTAGGTTTGACAGGGGAGATAAGAAGGGTATCTAGAATAGAGCAGCGTGTTCAAGAAGCAGCTAAGTTAGGGTTTGAACGAGTCATTATTCCTGCCAATAACATAGGTGGATGGTCAGCCCCAAAAGGGATTCAGTTGATTGGAGTATCTACTGTAGCGGATGCACTAAAAGCGACATTTGAATAAGTGAAAGATAAAGGGTAAAAAATTGACACCAATATTTGCTAGGTGCTACCCTTAGTAATAATAATCATTAGAAATCACCCGCAATTATACTGAAATAACAAAGAGATTACAGGATAATGACAAACAATAATTTTCTATGTAATATTACGTTTCAATTTATAGAATTTGTTTATAATGTATAAAAGGAGGTGAAGGAATGTTAAAGCGTATTGTTCAAGCCTGTTTCTTAATTACAGGTGGTACTTTAGGGATCTTTTTAATCTCTGATTTATTAACTCTTATCTCATTAGACGACATTCCTCTGATAAATAATCATTATGTTACCGCTATTTTAGGTGCTATTATTTTTTATCTTATTACTTTTTGGGCGGTCGAGTATGTCGTCAATTTCGTGAAATGGGTAGAAGAATCCCTTGTGAAAGTACCTATAACAGATATTATTTTTGGTAGCGTAGGATTAGTGTTTGGATTAATCATTGCCTTTTTAGTTGGTTATGCTTTAACGGGTATTGAAGTACCTATTTTAAATACGGTTGCTCCCGTACTATTGACACTTCTATTTGGTTATTTAGGTTTCCAGGTTGGTTTTAAAAAGAGAGACGAGTTATTAACCCTTTTTACAAAATCGAAAAAGAAGTCTAGTGACGAAGAAATAGAGGCTGAGCCTACTAATGCTAAAAATGAATTAAAAATATTAGATACAAGTGTTATTATTGATGGACGTATTGCTGATATCTGTCAAACAGGTTTCTTAGATGGAACGATTGTCATTCCACAATTTGTCCTTGAAGAATTGCAGCATATTGCTGATTCCTCAGATGTATTAAAGCGAAACCGTGGTAGAAGAGGTCTTGATATTTTAAATCGAATTCAAAAAGAGCTAGCGATGAATGTTGAAATATATGAAGGCGATTTTGAGGATGTACAAGAGGTAGATTCAAAACTTGTTAAGCTTGCTAAGTTAACAAGTGGGGTAGTTGTAACTAATGACTTTAATCTTAATAAAGTGTGTGAACTTCAAAAGGTCGCCGTATTAAACATTAATGACTTGGCAAATGCTGTTAAGCCAGTGGTATTACCTGGAGAAGAAATGAATGTTCAAGTCATTAAAGATGGCAAGGAGCATAATCAAGGGATTGCTTATCTCGATGATGGCACGATGATTGTGGTGGAAGATGGTAGAGATTATATTGGTAAGCAGCTTGATGTATTGGTAACAAGTGTATTACAGACATCAGCTGGTCGAATGATTTTTGCTAAACCGAAGTTACTAGAAAAAGCATTATAGAAATAGTTAGGGGATATCTTATGTCTTACCAAGTTATTATCCCTGCAGCAGGACAAGGGAAAAGAATGCGGGCAGGCAAAAATAAGGTGTTGCTTCAGCTAAAGGATATTCCTATATTAATTCATACTCTGAGAGTATTTGAATTAGATGACGCATGTAAGGGAATTATTTTAGCTATTTCAGCCGGAGATGAAGATCATTTTTCCAGTCTCTTAAAAAAGTATCGAATTAAAAAGGTTACCTCTCTTGTTGCTGGTGGGAACGAAAGACAGCATAGTGTATACAATGGGTTGCAGGCAGCAAAGAAAGAGGGAATTGTACTCGTACATGATGCAGCTAGGCCATTTATTGAAAAAAGAGTGATCCATGAATTAGTATCGGTAGCTGAAAAGGATGGAGCGGCTGTAGTAGCGGTGCCTGTTAAGGATACGATTAAGAAGGTAAATAATTTTGAAGTAGTTGAGACGATTGAGCGTTCAAGCTTGTGGGCCATTCAAACCCCACAAGCTTTTCGCGTGTCGTTGCTAGAAGAAGCTCATAACCTAGCGTTGGTACAGAATTTTTTAGGGACGGATGAAGCCAGTTTAGTAGAACGACTACATATACCTGTAAAAATTGTTGAGGGCGACTACGATAATATCAAACTGACGACACCAGAAGATTTGTATTTTGCAGAGGCAATCATTAAGCAACGTGACTACCAAAAGAGGGGACTTTAATAACGATGTTTAGAATTGGACAAGGATTTGACGTTCATCAGCTCACAGAAGGTAGACCTTTGATATTAGGAGGTATAACGATTCCTTATGAAAAAGGATTGTTAGGGCATTCTGATGCAGATGTCCTTCTTCACACAGTGACAGATGCAGTTTTAGGGGCGATTGGTGAAGGAGATATTGGAAGACACTTCCCGGATACGGACCCAGAGTTTAAGGATGCCGATTCAGCGAAACTTCTTGAACATGTATGGTCATTAGTTGAGAATCGAGGGTATGAGCTTGTGAATGCAGATTGCACCATTATTGCACAAAAACCTAAGATGGCACCATATATTGAGCAAATGAAGAACCGAATCGCTGAATTATTGAAAGCTACACCCGATCAAGTAAATGTGAAAGCAACAACGACAGAAAAGCTTGGGTTTACCGGAAGAGGAGAAGGAATTGCCTCTCAAGCAGTGGTGCTCTTAAAAAAGAAAGAGCTCTAGGAATTGTCTTTTCACAATGATAAAATAAATGTCAAAAATAGATTGAACTCTTAGGAGGAAAAAGAATGTCTAACACTGTACGTGTTCGTTATGCACCAAGTCCAACGGGGCATTTACATATTGGAAACGCTCGTACTGCGCTATTTAACTACTTGTTTGCGCGTCATCAAGGTGGAAAGTTTATTATCCGAATTGAAGACACTGATAAGAAGCGTAATATTGCTGGTGGGGAAGAGAGTCAGCTAAAATACTTAAAATGGTTAGGGATCGATTGGGATGAGAGCGTTGATGTCGGTGGATCATATGGTCCATATCGACAATCAGAACGTAACGACTTATATGAAGTGTATTATAAGCAACTTCTAGAAGAGGGCAAAGCTTATAAATGCTATTGTACAGAAGAAGAATTAGAAGCAGAACGTAATGAGCAAGCGGAGAAGGGTGAGATGGGTGGCTATTCAGGCAAATGTCGTCATCTAACGAGTGAGCAGCGTGAAGGTTTAGAAAAAGAAGGCAGACAGCCAAGTGTTCGCTTTCTAGTTCCTGAAGGAAAGGTTTTCAGCTTTAACGATATGGTTAAAGGGGACGTTTCTTTTGAGGCAGATGGAATCGGCGGAGATTTTGTTATTGTAAAAAAGGACGGAACACCAACATATAATTTTGCTGTAGCCGTTGATGATCACTTAATGGAAATCACACATGTGTTGCGTGGTGATGATCATATCTCAAATACACCAAAGCAAATGATGATCTACGAAGCATTAGGTTGGGAAACACCGGTGTTTGGACATATGACATTGATCGTGAATGAAAGCCGAAAGAAGCTGAGCAAACGAGATGAGTCCATTATTCAGTTCATTGAACAGTATGAGGAATTAGGATATCTTCCTGAAGCATTATTTAATTTTATTACTTTACTCGGCTGGTCACCATCTGGAGAAGAAGAGATTTTCTCGAAGGAAGAGTTGATTTCTATTTTTGAAGCGAATCGACTTTCGAAATCTCCGGCTCTATTTGATAAGCAAAAGCTTACGTGGATGAATAACCAATACATGAAGAAGCAAGAGGTTGATGTCGTGTATGAGCTTGCTCTGCCACATCTTCAAAAGGCGGGTCTTATTAGTGAGGCAATGACTCCAGAGGAAATAGAATGGACGAAAAACCTCGTAGCACTTTATCAAGAGCAGTTGAGCTATGGGGCTGAAATTGTCGAGCTATCTGAGTTATTCTTCAAGGAAGAGCTGGAGCTAGAGGAAGAAGCAAAGGCGGTTCTTCAGGAGGAAGGCGTGAAGGAAGTATTATCTACTTTTGCGAATGAGATTGAAAAGCTTCCAAGTCTCCAGCCAGAGGATGTTCAAGCAACGTTGAAGAGTGTTCAAAAAGCAACGGGGCAAAAGGGTAAGAAGCTCTTTATGCCGGTTCGTGTGGCTGCTACTGGTCAAACACATGGTCCCGATCTACCGAAAGCCATTGCGCTAATCGGAAAAGAAAAAATATTACAGCGAATTGTGAGCATTATTGGTTAACAGATTGGAAAAAATGTAATATAGTAAAGATAATTATATAATTTAGAAAATGTTGAAGAGGAAAAGTAAAAAAGCAATGCTTTTTAGAGAGAACCATCATCGGCTGAAAGTGGTTTAAGTCCCTTGTTTTTTGAAGTGCCCCTCTGAGTCCTGATTCGAAACGGGGTCATTCCCTTAGTAGAATGAGGCGGATTTCTTCCGTTACAAGAGTTGAGTTGAAGTAACTTAGGTTACTTAAACAGAGTGGAACCGCGCAACAAAGCGTCTCTGTCATTTTTGACAGGGGCGTTTTTATTTTTATAAAAAAGCAGCATTTACGTTTAGGGGGAACGATAATGTTTAAAATGCTAAGGGAAGATGTTGAAGTAGTTTTTGAACAAGATCCAGCGGCAAGGACGTATTTGGAGGTTATCTTAACATATTCAGGTTTGCATTCCATCTGGGCTCATCGAATGGCACATGCTCTATATAAGAGAAAATTTTATTTTATGGCAAGGGTCATTTCGCAGGTAAGTCGCTTCTTCACAGGGATAGAAATTCACCCAGGTGCAACCATCGGAAGACGTTTTTTTATCGATCATGGCATGGGGGTTGTCATTGGTGAAACATGTGAAATTGGTGACAATGTGACGGTGTTTCAGGGAGTTACACTCGGAGGAACTGGAAAAGAGAAAGGAAAGCGACATCCAACGATAAAGGACAATGCTCTTATTGCAACGGGTGCGAAAGTATTAGGGTCAATCACGGTTGGTGAAAATTCTAAGATAGGCGCAGGTTCTGTTGTACTAAAGGATGTCCCTCCGAATTCGACAGTAGTTGGTATTCCTGGGAAAGTGGTAATAAGGGATGGAAAGAAAGTAGAGAAAGATTTAAATCACTGTGATCTACCAGATCCAACTGGTGATCGTTTTAAAGCATTAGAATCCGAAATTAACCATTTAAGAAGACAACTAGAACAGGTAGAGAAGGAAAGGAGTTACGAGCGTGAGCATTCAAATATATAATACATTGACTCGTTCAAAAGAGCCGTTCATACCTCTTGAAGAAGGTAAAGTAAAGATGTATGTTTGCGGACCTACAGTTTATAACTATATCCATATAGGAAACGCTAGACCACCTATTGTGTTTGATACAGTAAGAAGATACTTAGAGTACAGGGGCTATGAGGTTCAATATATCTCCAATTTCACCGATGTGGATGATAAGCTTATTCGCGTAGCAAATGAGCTGGGTGAAGATGTCCCAACGATTGCTGATCGTTTTATTAAAGCGTACTTTGAAGATGTTACAGCACTTGGATGCAAAAGAGCAGATGTGCATCCTCGAGTTACAGAAAGTATGGATATTATTTTAGATTTTATTTCTACATTGATTGAAAAGGGATATGCCTATGAGTCCGAGGGAGATGTATACTATCACACTCGCAAATTTAAGGAGTATGGTAAACTGTCTCACCAATCAATTGATGAACTGCGACTAGGAACGAGAATTGCCATCGGTGAAAAGAAACAAGATTCCTTAGACTTTGTCCTTTGGAAGGCAGCAAAGCCGGGTGAAATCTTCTGGGAAAGCCCATGGGGGAAAGGAAGACCGGGTTGGCATATTGAGTGCTCTGCCATGGCGAAGAAGTATTTAGGTGATACCATTGACATTCATGCAGGAGGACAGGATCTGGCTTTCCCTCATCATGAGAATGAAATTGCCCAATCAGAAGCGCTAACAGAAAAAACATTTGCGCGCTATTGGATGCATAACGGGTACATTAATATTGATAATGAAAAAATGTCAAAATCACTAGGAAACTTTGTTCTCGTTCACGATATTATCAAAAAACATGATCCGCAGGTACTACGCTTCTTCATGTTAGCAGTCCATTATCGCAATCCTATTAACTATACTGATGAATTGTTAGAAAATACAAAAGCAGGACTTGAACGATTGAAAACTTCGTACCAAAACTTAAAACATCGACGGGATGCAAGTACCAACTTAACGGATAATGATCAAGAGTGGTTGACAAAAGTTACCACCTTACATGATGAGTTTGTTCGTGATATGGATGATGATTTTAATACAGCAAATGGGATCACTAAGTTATTCGACCTATCTAAGTTGGCTAACATGTATCTTATAGAAAAAAATACATCTATTGTTGTAATCGATGCATTTATGAGAGAGTTTGAAGTGTTATTTGGAATCTTAGGTTTAACGCTTGAAGCGGATCAACTGCTTGACGAAGAAATAGAAGCATTAATTGAACAACGAATCCAGGCTAGAAAAGATCGGAATTTCCAGTTATCTGACCAAATTCGTGATCAGTTAAAAGAGATGAATATTATTTTAGAAGATACGCCTCAAGGCACAAGATGGAAAAGAGGCTAAAATATGCTTCACTTTGAAAATACGATAGATGCGAAACAATTGAATAGTCTCGCTTTAGCATATATAGGGGACTCCATTTTTGAAGTTTATGTTAGAAGATATCTCCTTGAATCAGGGAAGGTAAGACCAAATCAGCTTCATAAGGAGTCAACCAAGTATGTTTCAGCAAAAGCTCAGTGTCAATTCATCCATCACTTTCTGGATTCGAAGCTTTTGAGTGAGGAAGAAGAGGCTGTTGTTAGAAGGGGCAGAAATGCAAAATCTGGAACAGTGCCAAAGAACACAGATGTACAGACATATCGCTATGGGACAGCGTTTGAAGCATTAATCGGATATCTATATTTGATGAACAGAGAGGAGCGACTTGATGAGTTGATCACAGTCGCCCTCTCTCAAGTTGGAGAATGAAAGGAGGAACAATAAGATGAGCCAAGACTTTATTATTGGAAAAAACCCAGTTATAGAAGCACTAAAGTCAGAACGCGATGTGAATAAAATATTTATCGCAGAAGGTTCCCAAACGGGTCAAATGCAACAGGTCATTGGGCTAGCAAAAGCACAAAATGTCATCGTTCAATTTGTTCCTAAAAAGAAAATCGATCAGATGGTAGAAGGAAATCACCAAGGGGTCGTTGCGGCAGTGGCTGCCTATCAGTATGCGGAGCTGGATGACTTGTTTAAGGCAGCAGAAGCAAAAGGAGAAACACCTTTTTTCCTTCTGTTAGATGAAATTGAGGATCCACATAATCTAGGATCCATTATGAGAACAGCGGATTCCACTGGTGCACACGGAATCATCATTCCGAAACGAAGAGCAGTTGGGTTAACAGCAACCGTAGCAAAAGCATCAACGGGTGCCATTGAGTATGTTCCTGTTGTCCGAGTGACGAATATGGCACAAACCATTGATGAACTAAAGGAACGAGGATTATGGATTGCAGGTACCGATGCGTTGGGAAAACAGGACTTTCGTTCGCTCGATGGGACAATGCCTTTAGGTCTTGTGATTGGTAGTGAAGGTAAAGGAATGGGGAGACTCATCCGTGATAAATGTGACTTTTTGGTTAGCCTGCCAATGAAAGGACATGTCACCTCTTTAAATGCTTCGGTAGCAGCTGCCCTTTTAATGTATGAGGTGTATCGAAAACGATATCCACTAGAGGGATAAAATGGACATTCTGTTAGTGGATGGATACAATATCATCGGAGCCTGGCCAGAGCTTCGAGAGCTGAAAAATAAGGATCTAGCTGCCGCTAGGGACCGTCTGGTTGAGAGGATGGCCGAGTATCAAGCCTACTCAGGTTATCGTGTCATCGTTGTTTTTGATGCACATTTTGTAAAAGGAACAGAGAAAAAGTATAAAAATTATAAAGTCGAAGTTATCTTCACAAGAAATAATGAAACTGCGGATGAACGCATTGAAAAACTTGCGATCTCTTTAAATAATAGGAAAACTCAAATTCATGTGGCCACCTCTGATTTTACAGAACAATGGGCCATATTTGGACAAGGAGCCCTAAGAAAATCAGCACGAGAGTTATTAATTGAGATGGATTCGGTTGAAAAGAAGATAGAAAAAAAGGTAAAGAACATCCAGGAAAATAGCCCTGCTTCAAAAATACCGTTAAGTAGTGAAGTGGCAGAAATTTTCGAAAAATGGCGTCGAGGAAAGTGAAGAGCGGTTGACGCTTTAAAAAGGCCTACTGTATAATATTTCTATCTATGCTTGTTCGGTCGGGGGGATCCGAAGTGAATGCTGACTACAAGACAACAAAAATCAACGAAAATTATTTACATTTAATGCAGCTTGAGGATGAAGAAATAGTTGATTTAGTGCACAAAGGTGATAGTGAAGCATTAGATTACTTGATTCATAAGTATCGAAACTTCGTTAGAGCTAAAGCTAGATCCTATTTCTTAATCGGTGCTGACAAAGAGGACATTGTTCAAGAAGGAATGATCGGTCTTTACAAAGCGATCAGAGATTTCCGAGAAGACAAGCTCACTTCCTTTAAAGCGTTTGCAGAACTTTGTATTACGAGACAAATCATTACCGCCATTAAAACGGCAACAAGACAAAAGCATATTCCACTGAACTCTTATGTGTCGTTGGACAAGCCGATCTATGATGAAGAATCCGATCGTACGTTAATGGATGTTATTTCTGGAGCTAAAGTGTTAGATCCGGAGGAACTTATTATCAATCAAGAGGAATTTGATCATATTGAGGTGAAAATGGCAGAGCTTCTAAGTGATTTAGAGCGGAAAGTCCTAGCTCTATACCTTGATGGCCAGTCATATCAGGAAATATCAGAGGAGCTTAACCGTCATGTGAAATCGATTGATAATGCGCTCCAACGTGTGAAAAGGAAGCTTGAGAAATACCTTGAGGTAAGGGAGCTCACCCTGTAGTATGACAGGGTAGATGGTAATAGAGCTCTGTTGACATTGATAAGTGTCCATGATACAGTTTTATGGACAAAATAGTAAGTTAGAGGTGGCATTTTTGACAAAAAAGGTAGTTTTGGCCTGTGTAACTTGCGGTTCGAGAAACTATTCAACGATGAGCAATAAAGAGTCGGAACGGTTAGAGCTGAAGAAGTTTTGTAGAACATGCAGTGCTCATACCATCCACCGTCAAACAAAGTAGTAGGCACCACCTATAGATAGAGTAAGACAAGGAAGTTGGGGGTATCCACATGCAGCGCGTAGTCGATTTTTTTAAAGATGTCAGCCGTGAAATGCGCAAGGTTAGTTGGCCAAAGCGTAAGGAACTGACGAACTACACAGTTACAGTATTAGCTACAGTTATATTTTTTGCTCTTTTCTTTGCTGTAATAGATTTAGGGATTTCAGAATTAATTCGTTTAATTCCTTGAATAACACCCGTAACATAATGGTATAATGGTAACAAACATAGGAAACTTTTAGCAAAGCCCGGCAACGGGTTTTTTCATTTGTAAAAAAATAAAAGCTAACAATGCTTTCTAGTTTAATAATATGGATTTTTTTATATAGGGAGGGAAGGACAATTCGTCCTCGACAATGGAAAAGAATTGGTATGTAGTTCATACTTACTCTGGTTATGAGAACAAGGTAAAAGCAAACCTTGAAAAGCGTGTAGAGTCTATGGCGATGCAAGACAAAATCTTCCGAGTAGTAGTGCCTGAAGAAGAAGAAACAGATATTAAGAATGGTAAAAAGAAAGTAGTTAAAAGAAAAGTATTCCCAGGTTACGTATTAGTTGAAATCTTAATGACAGATGACTCTTGGTATGTGGTTCGAAATACTCCTGGAGTAACTGGTTTCGTAGGTTCAGCTGGATCTGGTTCTAAGCCGACACCTTTACTGCCGGAAGAAGTGAATTTCATTCTTAAACGTATGGGACTTGAGCAGAAGCGTGTGGATGTAAACTTTGAACTTGGAGAAACGGTACAAGTCAAGGAGGGTCCATTTGCAAACTTTACTGGATCTATTGAAGAAATTGACAAAGACAAGTCTAAAGTCAAGGTTCTTGTAAATATGTTTGGTCGGGATACCCCTGTAGAACTTGAATTTACACAGATTGAAAAAATATAACCTGAAAAAACTTGAAATAGGTTTCGAAAGATGGTAATATTTCAAAGGTCAGTATGTCTCAAACATTGAGACCGGACAAAAGGAAACAGTTCTTTATTCTAAATAAAGACTATTATATGAGTGGGAGGGGAAAATCCCCTATTACCACATCACGGACTTAAGGAGGTGTGTCTCGTGGCTAAAAAAGTAATTAAGATTGTTAAGTTGCAAATCCCTGCTGCTAAAGCTAATCCAGCACCACCAGTTGGTCCTGCACTTGGTCAAGCCGGTGTTAACATCATGGGATTCTGTAAAGAGTTCAACGCTCGTACAGCTGAACAAGCTGGCTTAATCATTCCTGTTGAGATTACGGTTTTTGAAGACCGTTCATTTACATTTATTACAAAAACTCCTCCTGCTGCAGTTCTTCTTAAGAAGGCGGCTGGCATTGAGTCTGGTTCTGGTGAACCGAACCGTAATAAAGTAGCAACAGTCAAGCGTGACAAGGTGCGCGAGATTGCTGAAACAAAAATGCCTGATCTAAATGCGGCTAGCGTTGAAGCAGCTATGCGTATGGTTGAAGGTACTGCACGCAGCATGGGTATTGTTATCGAAGACTAATTCATGCTCGAATGTTTCTTTAGTTAAGGGGTTGCGGTGTTGAATTTGGTTTCACGCGCAACCTTTCTTATGTCTAGCGGGTGTGTTAAAGCACAGCGCTGTTATTCGTGGGAGGTTAGTTAAGAACTTTTCCGCTAAAACCACAATCTAGGAGGAAATAAAAATGGCTAAAAAAGGTAAGAAGTTTTTAGAAGCTTCAAAGCTTGTTGACCGTACAAAAGCATATCCGGTTGAAGAAGCTATTGAACTTGCTAAAAAGACAAACTTTGCAAAGTTTGATGCATCTGTAGAAGTTGCTTTCCGTCTTGGAGTAGATCCAAAGAAAGCTGACCAACAAATCCGTGGAGCAGTTGTGCTTCCAAACGGAACTGGTAAAACACAACGTGTACTTGTATTTGCTAAAGGTGAAAAGGCGAAAGAAGCAGAAGCAGCTGGCGCTGATTATGTAGGAGATGCAGACTACATCAACAAAATTAACCAAGGTTGGTTTGAGTTTGACGTAATCGTTGCTACACCTGACATGATGGGTGAAGTTGGTAAGCTTGGTCGTGTGTTAGGACCTAAAGGCTTAATGCCAAACCCTAAGACTGGTACAGTTACATTTGATGTAACAAAAGCAGTTAATGAAATCAAAGCTGGTAAAGTTGAATACCGTGTTGATAAAGCTGGAAACATCCACGTACCAATCGGGAAAACTTCTTTCGAAAACGAAAAGCTTGTTGAAAACTTCACTACAATTTTCGAAACAATGCTTAAAGTGAAGCCTTCTGCTGCAAAAGGAACTTACATGAAGAACGTAACTGTTACTTCAACAATGGGACCTGGAGTAAAAGTAGACCCTTCAACTGTAAATGCAAAGTAATTTAAAAATATAATTGACAACAGAATAAAATTCTACTAGAATAGATTTTGTTGTGAAAATAGAATAACATTTGTACCGCAGACAGTAGGTGCCTTCAAGGCTTAATCTCCTACCGAGGTCATACGATAGATTGAACAGTTCGTGTAAACGACTATTGTATACTTCCTCCATGTCTGCAAGGCATGGAGGTTTATATTTTCTGGTATAAATGTAGTAAATCTACAGGAGGTGTAAGGATGAGCAACGCTATCGAAACTAAAAAAGTAATCGTAGACGAAATCGCTGATAAGTTAAAAACTGCTAAAACAACAGTTGTTGTTGACTATCGTGGTTTAAATGTTTCTGAAGTAACAGAACTTCGTAAACAACTTCGTGAAGCTGGTATCGAGTTCAAGGTTTACAAAAACTCTTTAACTCGTCGTGCTGCTGAAGCTTCTGAACTTGCTGGCCTTAACGACGCTCTTACAGGTCCTAACGCTATCGCATTCAGTAACGAAGATGTTGTTGCCCCAGCTAAAATTTTAAATGACTTCGCTAAAAAGCATGAAGCTCTTGAAATTAAAGCAGGTGTAATTGAAGGGAACGTTGCATCATTAGAAGATATTAAGGCTCTTGCTGAACTACCATCACGCGAAGGCTTACTATCTATGCTACTCAGCGTACTTCAAGCTCCAATCCGCAACCTTGCTCTTGCTACAAAAGCTGTTGCAGATCAAAAAGAAGAACAAGGCGCGTAAGTTAGAATTATCGTTCGTGAAATAAACTATTAAAACACAATTTTAAGGAGGAACTTTATCATGACTAAAGAACAAATCATTGAAGCAGTTAAAAGCATGACTGTTTTAGAACTTAACGACCTAGTAAAAGCTATCGAAGAAGAATTTGGTGTAACTGCTGCTGCTCCTGTAGCTGTAGTTGGTGGAGCTGCTGGTGGAGACGCTGCTGCTGAACAAACTGAATTTGACGTTGTTCTTGCTTCTGCAGGCGACCAAAAAATCAAAGTTATCAAAGTTGTACGTGAAATCACAGGTCTTGGACTTAAAGAAGCAAAAGAACTTGTTGACAACACTCCAAAGGCAGTTAAAGAAGGAGCTTCTAAAGAAGAAGCTGAAGAAATCAAAGCTAAGCTTGAAGAAGTTGGAGCAAACGTTGAAGTTAAGTAATAATGATATTGAAAGGCTCGCTGCATAAGCGAGCCTTTTGCTTTTTAAAAAAGGTTCGATTATAATTTTTTCGTATAAGTTTTCTCTACTAAAAATTTGGAAGTGGTAGTATGGCAGAGCATTATTTCTCGCGCGAGCAAAAAGTTGAGAGTAATCGAAAGACATGGAGTTTCACACTTAGAAATCAAAGCCTATCTTTTATTACTGATAATGGTGTGTTTTCGAAAAGTGAAGTAGATTTTGGATCGAGGTTACTCATTGAGGCGTTTCAATTTCCAAACATCGATGGACCGATTTTAGATGTTGGTTGCGGCTATGGTCCGATTGGGATTTCTCTAGCAAAAGAACAAGTAGCCAAAGAGATACATATGGTAGATGTGAATGAGCGGGCGATTGGATTAGCAAAAGACAATGCAACTCTAAATAAAGTTTCAAATGTAACGATATACGAAAGTGATCGGTTAACTCAGGTAAAAGGCAAAGGGTTTGCTGCTATCTTAACAAACCCTCCAATTCGTGCAGGAAAGCAAGTAGTTCACGATATATTTGAACAAAGTTTTGATCATTTAGCTCCTAGCGGTGAGCTGTGGGTTGTCATTCAAAAAAAACAGGGTGCACCATCTGCAATAGAGAAATTAAGTGAAATATTTGGTTCAGTTGAAACCATCGAAAAGAAAAAAGGGTATTTTATTTTGAAAGCTAAAAAGATTTGACTTGACATTTTGGCTATGTTAATGTTATAAAATGCCAACATGATATATTGTGTAAAATTGCTAAATTCAACTGTAGTTGTATAAATTTGGCAATATGCGGCGATGCTAATAAAATAATAGTAGAAAATTGGAGAATGCGGTTTTTAAGAAAAAACCCTTTTTCTTTTTGTCTTATGAAAAAAGGTGCATGTAAGCGTTGTTGACTTAAGTCGAGCGGTCAAGTGGGAAAATCCTCCTGTCTGGATAAAAGCATCTCGTTTGCCCATCTATTTTTTATAAGAAATTTATAGAAGTAATCATAAAAGCTTGATTTGAGGGGTGAATCTGTTGACAGGTCAACTAGTTCAGTATGGACGACACCGCCAGCGAAGAAGTTATGCGAGAATCAGTGAAGTATTAGAATTACCTAACTTAATTGAGATTCAAACAGCTTCGTATCAATGGTTCCTTGATGAAGGATTGCGTGAAATGTTCCAGGATATTTCACCGATTGAAGATTTCACAGGTAATTTGTCATTAGAATTTATTGATTATAGTTTAAGTGAGCCAAAGTATTCTGTTGAAGAATCCAAGGAACGAGATGTTACATACTCTGCTCCACTTCGTGTAAAAGTGCGTCTTGTTAATAAAGAAACTGGGGAAGTAAAAGACCAAGATGTATTCATGGGTGACTTCCCGCTTATGACGGAAACAGGTACATTCGTTATTAATGGTGCCGAGCGCGTTATCGTATCTCAGCTTGTGCGTTCACCAAGTGTTTATTATAGTGGAAAACTTGATAAAAACGGAAAACGAGGATATACAGCAACTGTAATCCCGAACCGTGGTGCTTGGTTAGAATATGAAACTGATGCGAAGGATGTTGTGTACGTTAGAATAGATCGTACGAGGAAATTACCCGTTACGGTTCTTTTGCGTGCATTAGGATTCGGCTCAGACCAAGAAATCATTGAGTTAATAGGAGACAATGAGTACATTCGTAATACGCTTGAAAAAGATAATACAGAAGGTACTGAGAAAGCTCTATTAGAAATTTATGAGCGTCTTCGTCCGGGTGAACCACCAACGGTTGAAAATGCAAAAAGTTTACTTGTTTCTAGATTCTTTGACCCTAAGCGCTATGACCTAGCGAATGTTGGTCGTTACAAAATTAACAAGAAGCTGCATATAAAGAATCGTCTATTTGGTCAACGTCTTGCAGAAACATTGGTTGATCCTGAAACGGGAGAAATCATTGCGGAAAAAGGTGTGCTTTTAGACCGCCGTACGTTAGATCGTATTCTTCCACAATTAGAAAAGAATATTGGATTTAAGACGTTCACTCCAGTTGGAGGAGTAGTACAAGAAGATATTCTTTTACAATCAATTAAGATTTTTGCTCCAAATGAGGATGGCGAAAAGGCAATTAATGTGATTGGAAATGCATATGTACCAGAAGCGGTTAAGAACATTGACCCATCTGATATTATTGCTTCCATTAGCTATTTCTTTAACCTTCTACATTCGGTAGGAGATACAGATGATATTGACCACTTAGGAAATCGTCGTCTGCGCTCAGTAGGAGAATTACTTCAAAATCAATTCCGTATCGGTTTATCAAGAATGGAAAGAGTTGTTCGTGAAAGAATGTCCATTCAAGATACAAATACGATTACACCACAGCAATTAATTAATATACGTCCTGTAATTGCGTCAATTAAAGAGTTCTTTGGTAGCTCTCAGTTATCGCAGTTCATGGATCAAACCAATCCATTAGCTGAGCTTACTCATAAGCGTCGTTTATCAGCGTTAGGACCAGGTGGTTTAACACGTGAACGTGCTGGCTTCGAAGTACGTGACGTTCACTACTCTCACTATGGCCGTATGTGTCCAATTGAAACACCGGAAGGCCCGAACATTGGACTAATCAACTCATTATCTTCCTTTGCAAAAGTAAATCGATTCGGGTTTATCGAAACGCCATATCGTCGTGTAGATCCTGAAACAGGAAAAGTTACAAGCCATATCGACTACCTAACTGCAGACGAAGAAGATAACTATGTAGTAGCACAAGCAAATGTAAAACTAGGAGAAGATGGATCATTCCTAGATAACGATATTATTGCTCGTTTCCGTGGTGAGAACACAGTTGTTAATCGTGAGCGTGTAGACTACATGGACGTTTCTCCTAAACAAGTAGTTTCTGCTGCGACAGCATGTATTCCGTTCCTTGAAAATGATGACTCCAACCGTGCTCTTATGGGTGCGAACATGCAACGTCAGGCTGTACCATTGATGCAACCAGAAGCCCCTCGTGTAGGTACGGGTATGGAATATGTTTCTGGTAAAGACTCTGGAGCAGCTGTGATCTGTAAACACGATGGAATCGTGGAGCATGTTGAAGCTCGTCAAGTGTGGGTAAGAAGAGTGACTGAAGTAGATGGCCAAGAAGTGAAGGGCGATCTAGATAAATATAGAATGCAAAAATTCATTCGTTCAAACCAAGGTACTTGCTATAACCAAAGACCAATCGTGGCTGTAGGTAATCGTGTAACAAAAGGAGAGATCCTTGCAGACGGACCATCTATGGAGCTTGGGGAACTTGCTCTAGGTCGTAACGTTCTTGTTGCCTTCATGACTTGGGATGGTTATAACTATGAAGATGCAATCATCATGAGTGAAAGACTAGTAAAAGACGATGTGTATACTTCTATCCATATCGAAGAATACGAGTCAGAGTCTCGTGATACAAAGCTTGGACCAGAGGAAATCACTCGTGATATTCCAAACGTAGGGGAAGATGCTCTAAGAAATCTCGATGAGCGTGGAATCGTACGTGTCGGAGCTGAGGTGAAGGACGGAGATTTACTAGTTGGTAAAGTAACGCCTAAAGGTGTAACAGAACTAACTGCTGAGGAACGCTTATTACATGCAATCTTCGGTGAAAAAGCACGTGAAGTTAGAGATACATCTCTTCGTGTACCTCACGGTGGTGGCGGTATTGTCCTAGATGTAAAAGTCTTTAACCGTGAAGATGGAGATGAGTTACCTCCAGGTGTAAACCAACTTGTTCGTGCTTATATTGTTCAGAAGCGTAAGATCTCTGAAGGGGACAAGATGGCTGGTCGACATGGGAATAAAGGGGTTATCTCACGTATATTACCGGAAGAAGATATGCCTTTCTTACCAGATGGAACGCCGGTTGACATCATGTTAAACCCATTAGGAGTACCATCACGTATGAACATCGGTCAGGTACTTGAGCTTCATCTAGGTATGGCTGCAAGAGCACTAGGTATTCATGTTGCTTCTCCTGTATTTGATGGAGCGCGTGAAGAAGATGTTTGGTCAACTATTGAAGAAGCAGGTATGGCTCGAGATGCGAAGACAGTACTATACGACGGCCGTTCTGGTGAACCATTCGATAATCGTGTTTCTGTCGGCGTAATGTATATGATCAAACTTGCTCACATGGTTGATGATAAACTACATGCTCGTTCAACTGGACCTTACTCACTTGTAACGCAACAACCACTTGGTGGTAAAGCACAATTTGGTGGACAGCGTTTTGGTGAGATGGAGGTTTGGGCATTAGAAGCTTACGGTGCTGCTTATACGCTTCAAGAAATCTTGACGGTTAAGTCGGATGATGTAGTAGGACGTGTGAAGACGTATGAAGCAATCGTTAAAGGTGAGAATGTCCCAGAACCAGGTGTGCCAGAATCATTCCGTGTATTAATGAAGGAGCTTCAAAGCTTAGGTATGGATGTTAAGATCCTTTCAGGCGATGAGCAAGAGATTGAAATGCGCGATCTAGAAGAAGATGATGAGGTACAACAAGCTGATGCTTTGACGATTTTACCTGATTTTGAAGAGTCTGAATCAGAAAAAGTAGGTACAAAAGAGTAGTAATCCACTCACATATATAAAGACCATCTCCTTGACTGATGAGGTATTAGGAGATGGGCTGATTTTTCAAGGAATCATTCCCTAACATATTGTTGGCATAGAGACTTATTTAGAATCTAAGCCTTTCATATAAGGGTAAAACCCGTAGATCAAAAGGGAGGTAGGCCCCTTGCTAGATGTCAATAATTTTGAGTTTATGAAGATTGGTCTTGCTTCACCAGATAAGATTCGTTCATGGTCTTTTGGAGAAGTAAAAAAGCCAGAAACAATTAACTACCGTACACTAAAACCTGAAAAAGATGGGTTATTCTGTGAGCGTATTTTCGGGCCGACAAAGGACTGGGAATGTCATTGCGGTAAGTATAAACGTGTTAGATATAAAGGTGTAGTCTGCGATCGTTGTGGAGTGGAAGTCACTCGCGCAAAAGTACGTCGTGAGCGTATGGGTCACATTGAATTAGCCGCACCTGTATCTCATATTTGGTACTTCAAAGGGATCCCAAGTCGTATGGGTCTTGTTTTAGATATGTCTCCTCGTGCACTTGAAGAGGTTATCTATTTTGCTTCGTATGTAGTTACAGATGCTGGTGATACAGCATTAGAAAAGAAGCAGCTTCTATCTGAGAAGGAATATCGTGCATACCGTGACAAATACGGTAATAAATTCCAAGCGTCAATGGGTGCTGAATCTATTAAAAAGCTGCTTTCTGATATTGATTTAAACAAAGATGTTGAAGCATTGAAGGAAGAGTTAAGAACGGCACAAGGTCAACGTCGTACAAGAGCCATTAAGCGTCTTGAGGTTCTAGAAGCATTCCGTAACTCAGGCAATGAGCCGTCATGGATGATCCTTGATGTTCTGCCAGTAATTCCGCCAGAATTACGTCCAATGGTTCAATTAGATGGAGGGCGTTTTGCTACTTCTGACTTGAACGATTTATACCGTCGTGTAATCAACCGTAACAATCGCCTGAAGCGTCTATTAGATTTAGGAGCTCCAAGCATCATCGTTCAAAACGAAAAGCGTATGCTTCAAGAAGCAGTAGATGCTTTAATTGATAACGGTCGTCGCGGACGTCCGGTAACAGGACCAGGTAACCGTCCTTTAAAATCACTTTCACATATGTTGAAAGGGAAGCAAGGTCGTTTCCGTCAAAACTTACTGGGTAAGCGTGTTGACTATTCTGGTCGTTCCGTTATCGTTGTAGGACCAAACTTAAAGATGTATCAGTGTGGTTTGCCAAAAGAAATGGCACTAGAACTGTTTAAGCCGTTCGTTATGAAGGAATTGGTTGAAAAAGGTCTAGCGCACAACATCAAATCAGCTAAGCGTAAAATTGAACGAGTTCAGCCCGAAATCTGGGATGTACTTGAAGAAGTAATTAGAGAGCATCCTGTTCTTCTTAACCGTGCTCCGACTCTTCATAGACTTGGTATCCAAGCATTTGAACCAACGCTAGTAGAAGGTCGTGCGATTCGTCTTCATCCGCTTGTATGTACAGCATACAATGCTGACTTTGACGGTGACCAAATGGCCGTTCACGTTCCGCTTTCTTCTGAAGCTCAAGCAGAGGCAAGATTATTAATGCTTGCTGCTCAAAACATCCTTAACCCGAAGGATGGAAAGCCTGTAGTTACTCCGTCTCAGGATATGGTATTAGGAAACTATTACTTAACTCTTGAACGTGCGGGTTCTGTTGGGGAAGGTATGGTTTTCAAGGACACAAATGAAGCGATATTAGCTTACCAAAATGGTTATGTACACTTACATACTCGTGTAGCTGTACATGCAGGTTCATTGAATAATGAGACGTTCACGGAAGAGCAAAACAAAAAACTTCTATTAACTACGGTTGGAAAACTGATCTTTAATGAAATTTTGCCTAGCTCATTCCCTTACATTAACGAGCCTACAAAATCTAATCTTGAAGTAGAAACACCTGCAAGATTCTTTGTAGAGCCTGGTACGAATGTAAAACAAGTAATTAGCGAAATGGATGTTGTAGATCCATTCAAAAAGGGAATTCTAGGAAACATCATTGCGGAAGTATTTAAGAAGTTTAAGATTACTGAAACTTCAAAGATGCTTGACCGAATGAAGGACCTAGGGTTTAAACACTCTACAAAAGCTGGTATTACAGTTGGGGTTGCAGACATCGTTGTATTAGGTGAAAAGCAAGAAATTATCGCTGAGGCACAAACAAAGGTAGATAATGTTCAAAAGCAATTTAGACGTGGTTTAATCACTGAAGATGAGCGTTATGATCGTGTTATCTCTATCTGGAGTGCTGCGAAGGATGTAATCCAAGCGAAGCTAATGAAATCATTAGATAAAACAAACCCAATCTTCATGATGAGTGACTCTGGTGCCCGTGGTAACGCATCTAACTTTACGCAGCTTGCTGGTATGCGTGGTCTAATGGCCAACCCGGCTGGTCGAATCATTGAATTACCGATCAAATCAAGTTTCCGTGAAGGCTTAACCGTATTAGAGTACTTCATCTCTACTCACGGCGCGCGTAAAGGTCTTGCCGATACAGCACTAAAAACGGCTGACTCTGGATACTTAACTCGTCGTCTCGTTGACGTAGCACAGGACGTTATTGTTCGTGATGATGATTGCGGTACGGATCGTGGATTGCATATTGCTGCCCTAAGAGACGGAACAGAAATCATCGAGTCTCTAGAAGAACGTTTAATCGGACGTTATGCAAGAAAAGCAATTAAAAACCCTGAAACAAAAGAAGTAATGGTCCGTGAAAATGAATTAATTACAGAAGACCTAGCAGCTGAAGTGGCTAGCGCTGGTGTTGAAGATGTGTGGATTCGTTCTGCGTTTACATGTAATTCTCGTCACGGTGTATGTAAGAAATGTTATGGTCGTAACTTAGCAACTGGTCAAGAGGTAGAAGTGGGAGAAGCTGTTGGTATCATCGCTGCCCAATCTATCGGTGAACCAGGAACGCAGTTAACGATGCGTACATTCCATACAGGTGGAGTTGCCGGAGATGATATCACACAAGGTCTACCTCGTATTCAAGAGATATTTGAAGCGCGTAACCCGAAAGGTCAAGCGGTCATCTCTGAAATCGAAGGTGTGGTTGTGGGTATTAATGAAGGTCGCGACCGCCAACATGAAATTATCGTTCAGGGTGAAGTAGAGTCAAGAACCTACACAGCTCCGTACACAGCACGTCTAAAAGTGGGTGTAAACGATAAGGTTGAACGTGGTGAAGAATTGACAGAAGGTTCTATCGATCCTAAGGAATTAATTAAGGTGAGAGACGTAACAGCTGTTCAAGAATACCTGCTTCGTGAAGTTCAAAAAGTATACCGTATGCAAGGGGTAGAAATTGGCGACAAGCACGTAGAAGTAATGGTACGGCAAATGCTTCGTAAGGTTCGTGTCATTGATGCAGGTGAAACGGAAGTATTACCTGGATCACTCCTTGATGTTCATCAGTTCAGAGATGCAAACGAAAAAGCATTGCTTTCTGGTAAAATGCCTGCAACAGGACGTCCTGTATTACTGGGTATTACTAAGGCTTCACTTGAAACAGATAGCTTCTTATCTGCTGCTTCGTTCCAAGAAACAACAAGAGTACTTACAGACGCTGCTATTAAAGGTAAGCGCGATGAGTTACTCGGTCTGAAGGAAAATGTAATTATCGGTAAACTTGTTCCGGCTGGAACTGGAATGCAACGTTATCGTAAAGCTGAGCCAGTAACAAACATTGAACAAGAAGAAGTTTTAACCGTAGAATAATCATTCATGCGGCACTCTACATGGAGTGCCGCACATTAAATGAATATCTCTAGTAATAAAAATTCCAATAGGTGTTGACAGCGAGTTTCATAGGTGTTAATATATCAAAGGTGCTCCTATAAACCTGTTACTTTGGAGGATGTAATCATGTCTTATGAAAAAGTAATGCAGGCAAAGAGATTTATCGTAGGAACTAAGCAAACAGTAAAAGCCATCAAAAGCGGCACTATTTCCGAAGTACTAGTAGCTAAGGATGCTGAACCACGTGTGACAGCAAAGGTAATTAGTACAGCACAGGAAGTAGGCGTTCCAATTATATACGTAGATTCTATGAAAAAGCTTGGTAAAGCTTGTGGGATCGAAGTAGGTGCTTCTACTGTAGCAATAACTTTTTAAAAACTGTTTTTATAGAAAGATATCTATAAAGACTTTGTTTTTTGTTTCAAAATGAACCACCTGGATGTGTGGGCTTTGAAATAGTAGATGAAGGGAGGAAAAAGAAATGCCTACAATTAATCAATTAGTGCGTAAGCCACGTTCTTCGAAAGAGGAAAAGTCTAAATCACCTGCACTAAACAAAGGTTACAACAGCTTCAAGAAATCACAAACGAACGTATCTTCACCTCAAAAGCGTGGGGTATGTACGCGTGTTGGTACTATGACACCGAAGAAGCCGAACTCAGCATTACGTAAATATGCTCGTGTACGCTTAACTAACGGAATTGAAGTAACAGCATACATTCCTGGAATTGGTCACAACCTACAAGAGCACAGCGTAGTACTTATTCGCGGTGGTCGTGTAAAGGACTTACCAGGGGTACGTTATCATATCGTTCGTGGTGCACTAGATACAGCTGGTGTAAACAACCGTATGCAAGGTCGTTCTAAATACGGAACTAAGAGACCAAAAGCAGCTAAGAAATAATGATTACTACAAAAAACTAAAATCACACTTCTGTGAAAGGAGGAACAAACATGCCTCGTAAAGGTCCTGTAGCAAAGAGAGACGTATTACCAGATCCGTTATATAACTCAAAGCTAATCACTCGTTTGATCAACAAAATGATGATCGACGGTAAAAGAGGAAAGTCACAAGCAATCCTTTACTCTGCATTCGAACTTATTCGTGAGCGCAGTGGTAAAGAACCAATCGAAGTATTCGATGCAGCACTTAAAAATATCATGCCAGTTCTTGAAGTTAAAGCACGCCGTGTAGGTGGTTCTAACTATCAAGTACCAGTAGAGGTGCGTCCAGATCGTCGTACAACTCTAGGTCTTCGTTGGTTAGTAAACTACTCTCGCCTTCGTGGAGAAAAGACGATGGAAGAGCGTTTAGCTAACGAAATCTTAGATGCAGCTAATAACACTGGTGCATCAGTTAAGAAGCGTGAAGACACTCACAAAATGGCTGAAGCAAACAAAGCATTTGCTCACTATCGTTGGTAGAATTTACTTTTACCCTAATATAAAAATAAACTAAAACACTCATACGAGAAAGGAGAAATACCAATGGCAAGAGAGTTCTCCTTAGCAAATACAAGAAATATCGGTATCATGGCACACATCGATGCTGGTAAAACAACAACAACTGAGCGTGTACTTTATTACACTGGTCGTATTCATAAGATTGGTGAAACACATGAAGGTGCATCTCAAATGGACTGGATGGAGCAGGAACAGGAGCGCGGAATTACAATCACTTCCGCTGCTACAACTGCTCAATGGAAAGGCCACCGAGTTAACATCATCGATACACCAGGACACGTAGACTTCACAGTTGAAGTTGAACGTTCTCTTCGTGTACTTGATGGCGCAGTTGCTGTACTTGATGCACAGTCTGGTGTTGAGCCTCAAACTGAAACAGTTTGGCGCCAAGCAACGACTTACGGTGTACCACGTGTTGTATTTGTAAACAAGATGGACAAAATTGGTGCTGATTTCAAGTATTCAATCAAAACACTTCATGATCGCTTACAAGCGAATGCTGCTGCAATTCAACTTCCAATCGGAGCTGAAGATCAATTCTCAGCAATAATTGACCTTGTTGAAATGAATGCAACATTCTATGGTAACGACCTTGGAACAGATATTGAAGTTCGTGAAATCCCTGAAGAGTACCGTGCTGAAGCAGAAGAATACCGTGAAAAATTAATTGAAGCGGTATCTGAGTTTGACGAAGTATTAATGGAAAAATACCTTGGTGGCGAAGAAATCACTAACGATGAGCTGAAATCAGCGATTCGTAAAGGTACTGTTAACGTTGAGTTCTACCCAGTTATCTGTGGTTCAGCATTCAAAAACAAAGGTGTTCAATTGATGCTTGACGCTGTAATTGACTACCTGCCATCACCATTAGATGTACCTGCAATCAAAGGTACTTTACCTGATAGCGATGAAGTAGTTGAGCGTCACTCAAGCGATGAAGAGCCTTTCTCAGCTCTAGCGTTCAAAGTTATGACTGACCCTTATGTTGGAAAACTAACTTTCTTCCGTGTGTACTCTGGTACATTAAGCTCAGGTTCTTACGTTCAAAACTCTACTAAAGGTAAGCGTGAGCGTGTAGGTCGTATTCTACAAATGCATGCTAACAGCCGTGAAGAGATTTCAATGGTATACGCTGGTGACATCGCAGCTGCTGTAGGTCTAAAAGATACTACAACTGGAGATACACTATGTGATGAAAAGAACCTAGTTATCCTAGAGTCTATGGAATTCCCAGAGCCAGTTATTCAATTATCTATCGAGCCTAAGTCTAAAGCTGACCAAGATAAAATGACTACTGCTCTACAAAAGCTTCAAGAAGAGGATCCTACATTCCGTGCGCATACTGACCAGGAAACTGGACAAGTTATCATTGCAGGTATGGGTGAGCTTCACTTAGATATTCTAGTAGACCGTATGCGTCGTGAATTCAAAGTTGAAGCAAACGTTGGTGCTCCTCAGGTTGCTTACCGCGAAACAATCCGTTCTTCTGCTAGTGTAGAAGGAAAGTTCGCTCGCCAATCTGGTGGTCGTGGACAATTCGGACACGTTTGGATTGAATTCTCTCCAAACGAAGAAGGAAAAGGATTTGAATTCGTAAACGGAATCGTTGGTGGTGTTGTTCCTCGTGAATACATCCCAGCTGTACAAGCAGGTCTTGAAGACTCACTTGACAGAGGTATGATTGCTGGATTCCCTGTTGTTGATATCAAAGCTAGATTATTTGATGGATCTTACCATGATGTTGACTCATCTGAAATGGCGTTTAAGATCGCTGCGTCTATGGCACTTAAAGCAGCAGCTTCTAAGTGTAACCCAGTTATTCTTGAGCCTATCATGAGAGTCGAAGTTATTATTCCTGAAGAGTATCTTGGTGATATTATGGGTAACGTAACTTCACGTCGTGGTCGTGTAGAAGGTATGGAAGCACGCGGAAACGCTCAAGTTGTTCGTGCAATGGTTCCACTTTCTGAAATGTTTGGATATGCAACTAGCCTTCGTTCTAGTACGCAAGGTCGTGGAGTATTCTCTATGCACTTCGATCACTATGAAGAGGTTCCAAAATCAATCTCTGAAGAAATCATCAAAAAAAATAAAGGCGAATAATTGATTTTCGCCCTTTTTTAAAGTATAACTACTTATGTAAGTGTGGACATTGGTAGGTGCTGGTAACAGCTGCCTCTCTGTCCATAAATATACTTAGACTATTTTTTATATATTAAAGGAGGATTTTTCTAATGGGAAAAGCTAAATTTGACCGTTCAAAGCCACACGTTAACATCGGTACAATTGGTCACGTTGACCATGGTAAAACAACTTTAACAGCTGCAATCACTTCTGTACTTGCTAAAGTAGGTGGAGCAGAAGCTCGTGCATATGATCAAATCGACGGTGCTCCAGAAGAAAGAGAGCGTGGAATCACAATCTCTACTGCGCACGTTGAGTACGAAACTGCTAACCGTCACTACGCACATGTTGACTGCCCAGGTCACGCTGACTACGTTAAGAACATGATCACTGGTGCTGCACAAATGGATGGCGGAATCCTAGTTGTATCTGCAACTGATGGCCCAATGCCACAAACTCGTGAGCACATCCTACTTTCTCGTCAGGTTGGTGTACCTCACCTTGTAGTATTCATGAACAAGTGTGATATGGTAGACGACGAAGAGCTTCTTGAATTAGTAGAAATGGAAATCCGCGACCTACTTTCTGAGTATGACTTCCCTGGAGATGACATTCCTGTAATCAAAGGTTCTGCTCTTAAAGCATTAGAAGGTGAAGCTGAATGGGAAGAGAAAATCAACGAGCTTATGGCTGCGGTTGATGAGTATGTTCCAACACCAGCACGTGACACTGAAAAGCCATTCATGATGCCAGTTGAGGATGTATTCTCAATCACTGGTCGTGGAACTGTTGCTACTGGACGTGTTGAGCGTGGAGTAGTTAAAGTTGGGGACGTTATTGAAATCGTTGGTTTCACTGAAGAGCCTAAGTCTACTACTGTAACAGGTGTAGAAATGTTCCGTAAGCTTCTTGACTATGCAGAAGCTGGAGACAACATTGGAGCACTTCTTCGTGGGGTTTCTCGTGAAGAAATCGAGCGTGGACAAGTTTTGGCTAAGCCAAAATCAATCACTCCACACACAAAGTTCAAAGCGGAAGTTTATGTTCTTTCTAAAGAAGAAGGTGGACGTCATACTCCATTCTTCACTAACTACCGCCCACAATTCTATTTCCGTACTTCTGATATTACAGGTATCTGTAACCTTCCAGAAGGTGTTGAAATGGTTATGCCTGGCGACAACATCGAAATGACTGTTGAACTAATCGCTCCAGTTGCGATCGAAGAAGGTACTAAGTTCTCTATCCGTGAGGGTGGACGTACTGTAGGCGCTGGCGTAGTTGCTACAATCATTGAATAATTAATGAATCAAAAAAGCAGATGGATGATCCATCTGCTTTTTTTATATGCTAATTTTTATCTAAAGTCATTGACAATTTTGCTCTTAGTTGATAAATTTAATTAAACCTATCTGTTAAGTTGGAATTAAAAACTAAATTAGAGATACAATAATGTTAGGAGTGGTATTGCATGGTCGAGTCAAAATTGACCTTTTCATCATATGATCATTATTCATTCCCTAGCTTCGACGAGGAGAATGAAACAAAAGGTGCACTGGATGCGTTGCGTTGGAGTTATGAGCAATACGATGAAAATGAAATTGTGTACGCATGTAGTTTTGGAATAGAAGGCATGGTCATGATTGATCTAATTTCGAAAGTTAAGCCAGATGCAAAAGTAGTATTCTTAGACACAGGTCTTCATTTTAAAGAGACGTACGAGTTAATAGATAAAGTAAAAGAACGTTATCCGCAACTACAAATTGAACTTAAAAAACCTTCTTTAACATTAGAAGAGCAGGCAGAACAACATGGTGATGAGCTCTGGAAGACAGCTCCAAACAAGTGCTGTGAAATAAGAAAAATCATTCCGTTAAGAGAAGCCTTATCGGGTGCCACTGCATGGATAAGTGGATTAAGAAGAGAGCAGTCAGAAACGAGAAAGAACACGCAGTATTTCAATAAAGATAACAAATTTGAATCGATAAAAGTATGTCCTCTCATTCATTGGACATGGAAGGATGTTTGGAGATACACACACAAAAATGATCTTCCTTACAATGTTCTTCATGACAATGGGTACCCTAGTATTGGATGTGCACCATGTACCTCCCCTGCATTTAACGCAGAGGATATGAGATCAGGTCGATGGACAGGAACAGGTAAGACAGAATGCGGATTACACCAATAGGAGGGCTTTGCCCATGATTATCACTTATACGGCTATTATTGTTGCTCTCTTTTTGGCAATGAATATTGGTGCAAGTGGGGCTGCCGCCTCCATTTCTATCGCATACGGCTCTGGGGCGCTTCCGAAAAAGAAAGTCGCTCTGCTTGTCTGTGGAGTAGCGATATTTTTAGGTGCTGTACTCGGTGGAAGTGAAGTTGTCAAAACTATCGGTTCAAATATTGTGCCATCATCAATACTTGATGAAAAAGTAGTTCTCATTATTCTATCCTCCGCTGCACTTTCATTATTTATTGCTAACTTAATGGGCATACCGTTGTCCACTAGCGAGATAACAGTTGGATCTGTTGTAGGTGTGGGTGTTGCATTTAAGGCACTATTTGTTAAGAACATTTTAGTTATTGTTGCTTTCTGGTTTATCGTTCCAATAGCAGCGTTTTCTATGGCGCTCTTGTGGGGTAGAGGAATAAAGTTGCTTGAAAAGAAGTTTCCTGCAGTTAAGAATGGAAAGTATAATAAGCCAATTACCATCTTTGTTATTGTGGTTGGGTTTCTTGAAGCTTTTTCAGCAGGAATGAACAATGTTGCGAATGCTGCTGGTCCTCTAGTAGGAGCTGGAGTAGTTTCTATTACAACCGGAGTTTGGGTTGGTGGATTATTCATTGCTCTAGGAGCTATATTCCTTGGAGGAAGAGTACTTCAAACAAACGGCAAAAAAATCACAAGCTTTTCCTTGCTTGAAGGTGGGGCTATTTCAAGTACAGGTGCGATCTTGGTAATATTAGCTTCTGTATTTGGATTACCAGTACCGTTAACTCAAGTTACTAGTACTGCAATTATTGGAATAGGTTTTGCTCAAAGAGGAAAGGTAATTTTTCAACAAAGTATTATAAATAAGATACTCAAGGTATGGGTTGTATCTCCTATTCTTTCACTTGTCCTATCTTATGGACTTGTGAAAATCTTTGTTGATACTGATATATATACAGTTGTTGTGTTGTTTAGTGTAAGTATTGCCACTCTAGGGACACTGTCCTTGGCAAATACGATAAAGAAAGAGAACCGAACATACTTTGAAAATAGCGGAGGTATTTAATTATGACACTTAGTACACCACACGGAGGAAAACTTATTAATCTTTGGGAGCCGGAATACAAAGTTGAACATATCGAACTTTCCATTGATTTAGATAAGACAGCTTTAAGCGATCTAGAACTAATTGGAAATGGTGCATATAGCCCGATTACTGGTTTTTTCAATAAAAAGGATTATGAATCAGTAGTGAATAACTTACGCTTAGCTGATGGTCATGTATGGAGTATACCGATTACTCTTCCGGTAGATGAAGACAAAGCGAGCACTTTGTCCATTGGTGCAGAAGCGAAACTTGTTTTTGAAGGGGAAGTATACGGAGTCATCACGATTAATGACATCTATACTCCGGATAAGGAAGTTGAGGCGAAAGCGGTATACCAAACAGATGAATTAGCTCATCCAGGTGTACGTAAATTATTTGAAAGAAAGAATGTTTACGTTGGTGGACCAATTAAGGTCGTAAAGCGATTGGAAAGAGAAAGATTTAACGAGTACTATCTAGATCCAACAGAAACAAGAAGTATCTTTGCTGAAAACGGGTGGAAGACTGTGGTAGGTTTCCAAACGAGAAATCCTGTCCATCGTGCACATGAATACATTCAAAAGTCAGCCCTAGAAATTGTTGATGGCCTATTCTTAAATCCGTTGGTGGGAGAAACAAAATCTGATGATATTCCAGCGGACGTAAGAATGAAGAGTTATCAAGTGTTATTAAAGAACTACTATCCGGAAGATCGAGTGTACCTTGCTGTATTCCCAGCAGCGATGCGTTATGCAGGCCCAAGAGAAGCTATCTTCCATGCGATGGTTCGTAAAAATTATGGTTGTACGCATTTTATTGTAGGAAGAGATCATGCGGGTGTGGGCAATTACTACGGAACATATGATGCACAAAAGATTTTTGATCAATTTACACAAGAAGAATTAGGTTTAACACTTCTATTCTTTGAACATAGCTTCTACTGCAAAAAGTGTGGAAACATGGCTTCAACAAAAACTTGTCCACATTCAAAAGAAGATCATGTGATTCTATCTGGAACAAAGGTAAGAGAAATGCTTCATAATGGGGAAGTACCACCAAGTGAATTTAGCCGTAAAGAAGTTGTAGAAGTACTAATTGAGGGCTTAAAATCTCACAGTGTGAAGGCATAGTTGGAGGGGTAATATGAGTACAAATATTACATGGCATGAAGCTTCATTAAATAAAGAGCTAAGAAGAAAGCAATTTGGACATCACAGCTTTGTTCTATGGTTCACTGGCTTATCTGGTTCAGGTAAGTCTACGGTAGCCAATGCAGCTGCTAAAGCGCTTTTTGATCAAGGGTTAAATCCTTATGTATTAGATGGAGATAATATTCGTCATGGATTAAATAAGGATCTTGGTTTTTCTGAAGAAGATCGTACAGAAAATATTCGTAGAATCGGAGAAGTATCAAAGCTCTTTGTAGATAGTGGACAAATTGTAATAACGGCATTTATCTCTCCATTTATTAAGGATAGAGAACTTGTTCGTGAACTTCTTGAGGCTGATGAGTTTATTGAAGTATATATTAAGTGTCCGGTAGACGAGTGCGAGAAGAGAGATCCTAAGGGTTTATATGAAAAAGCACGAAAAGGACTTATTCGTGACTTCACAGGTATCGACTCACCGTATGAAGAGCCAGTAAATCCAGAAATCGTAGTAGAGACAAATAAGTATTCTATAGAAGAAAGTGTGGAGCAAATTCTACAACACTTAAAATCTAAGGGATATATAAAAGAATAAGTACTAGTTAGAAGACTAGAAAGAGCCGTTACAAGGGATATTGGGAGATTCCTTTGTACCGGCCTTTTTTATGGGGATATTCCTAGATTGAAAGAAGGAAAGAGTGGAATTATTTCACACAAAGTTTATTGTTGATGCTAGTTGAAAAGAAGAAGTGTAACAGCTATAATAGGAAAAGTGTTCGAAACATAAACAAAAAAACATATTTATGTTGCAATTGCTTTATAGTTTCAGTATAATAGACAATGTTGGTCTTTGACTGCGATGAAGTGAAAGGTTGCTGACACACCCGGCCGCTTTGCCATGGCGAGTGTGTGGGAAATTTTCACGGAGAATGTCTATTTTTAATATAGGCGAAAAGGAGGGAAAATAATGGCAAAACAAAAGATTCGTATTCGTTTAAAAGCTTATGATCACAGAATTCTTGATCAATCAGCTGAGAAGATTGTTGAAACTGCAAAGCGTTCTGGTGCGGCTGTATCTGGTCCGATTCCATTACCGACTGAAAAGTCAATTTACACAATTCTTCGTGCGGTGCATAAGTACAAAGATTCTCGTGAGCAATTCGAGATGCGTACTCATAAGCGTCTAATCGACATCGTGAATCCAACTCCACAAACAGTTGATTCATTAATGCGTTTAGATTTACCATCTGGTGTAGATATCGAAATCAAACTTTAATGAAATAAAATAATAAATATTTTAGGAGGTGTGACTTTAATGACCAAAGGAATCTTAGGAAGAAAAATCGGTATGACTCAAGTGTTTGCTGCAAACGGTGATCTTATCCCTGTAACTGTAGTAGAAGCAGCTCCAAACGTTGTTCTTCAAAAGAAAACGTCTGAAACTGATGGATATACTTCAGTACAATTAGGTTTTGAAGATAAGCGTGAAAAGCTTTCTAACAAACCTGAAAGAGGACACGTTGCAAAAGCTAACACTGCTCCTAAGCGCTTCGTTCGTGAATTACGCGACGTAAACGTTGATGAGTATGAAGTTGGTCAAGAAGTCAAAGTAACAATTTTCGCAGAAGGCGAAATCGTAGATGTAACAGGAATTTCAAAGGGTAAAGGTTTCCAAGGTGTTATCAAACGCCACGGACAATCTCGCGGACCAATGGCACACGGTTCACGTTATCACCGTCGCCCAGGTTCAATGGGTCCTGTAGCTCCAAACCGTGTATTCAAAGGTAAGTTATTGCCTGGACGTATGGGTGGAGAGCAAATCACTGTACAAAACCTTGAAATCGTAAGAGTGGATGCTGAACGCAACCTTCTATTAATTAAAGGTAATGTACCAGGTGCTAGAAAAGCACTAGTAAAAGTTAAAAGTGCGGTAAAAGCATAAACATTTAAGTCAGAAAGGAGGAAATAAGAATGCCGAAAGTAGCATTGTTAAACCAAACTGGATCACAAGTTGGCGAAATCGAACTTAACGATTCAATCTTTGGTATCGAGCCTAATAATCACGTTCTTTTCGAAGCGGTTATTATGCAAAGAGCTTCTTTACGTCAAGGAACTCACAAAACAAAAATTCGCTCTGAAGTAGCTGGCGGTGGACGTAAACCATGGCGTCAAAAGGGTACTGGTCGTGCTCGTCAAGGTTCAATCCGTTCTCCACAATGGCGCGGAGGTGGTACTGTATTTGGACCAGTTCCACGTAGCTATAGCTATAAATTACCTAAAAAGGTTCGTCGCTTAGCGATTAAATCTGCATTATCTACAAAGGTTTTAGAAGAAAACATTTTAGTACTTGAAAACCTTGCTTTCGAAACTCCAAAAACTAAAGACTTTAAAGGTGTATTAGCAGGACTATCTGTTAATTCAAAAGCACTTATCGTAACTGCTGACCTTGATGAGAACGTAGCATTATCTGCACGTAACATCCCTGGTGTTACTGTTGTTTCTGCTAACGGAATTAGCGTATTGGATGTTTTAAATCATGATAAGTTGATCATGACTAAAGCAGCGGTTGAAAAAGTAGAGGAGGTGCTTGCATAATGGATGCACGCGATATCATTAAGCGCCCCGTTATCACTGAACGTTCTACTGACCTAATGGCTGAAAAGAAATATACTTTTGAAGTTGATGTTAGAGCTAACAAAACTCAAGTAAAAGACGCTGTAGAAGAAATTTTTGGTGTCAAAGTTGATAAAGTTAACGTACAGAACTACAAAGGTAAATTCAAGCGCATGGGTAAATTCGGAGGCTACACGAACAAGCGTCGTAAAGCAATCGTTAAATTAACAGCTGATAGCAAAGAAATCGAATTATTCGAGGTTTAATTTAGAATAGAAGAAGAGGAGGGAAAAAATTATGGCGATTAAAAAGTATAAACCTACCTCTAACGGTCGTCGCGGTATGACAGTTTCTGATTTTGCTGAAATTACAACAAGCACACCAGAAAAGTCTCTACTTGCTCCTTTAAAAAGAAAAGGTGGACGCAACAACCAAGGTAAGTTAACAGTACGTCATCAAGGTGGCGGCCATAAGCGTCAATATCGTATCATCGATTTTAAGCGTAACAAAGATGGCATTCCAGGACGCGTTGCTACAATCGAGTACGATCCAAACCGTTCTGCGAACATCGCATTAATTAACTACGTAGATGGAGAAAAGCGTTATATCTTAGCTCCTAAGAACTTAGTAGTTGGAACAGAAATCATGTCAGGTCCTGAAGCGGACATTAAAGTAGGTAACGCATTACCACTAGCGAACATTCCAGTTGGTACAGTTATCCACAACATCGAGTTAAAACCTGGTAAGGGTGGACAATTAGTACGTTCTGCAGGTACTTCTGCACAGGTTCTTGGTAAAGAGGGAAAGTACGTATTAGTACGTCTAAACTCTGGTGAAGTTCGTATGATTCTTGCTACTTGCCGTGCGACTGTAGGTCAAGTAGGTAACGAGCAACACGAACTTATCAACATCGGTAAAGCTGGACGTTCTCGCTGGTTAGGCAAGCGCCCAACAGTTCGTGGTTCTGTAATGAACCCTAACGATCACCCACACGGTGGTGGAGAAGGACGCTCACCAATCGGACGTAAGTCTCCAATGACTCCATGGGGTAAACCAACTCTTGGATTCAAGACTCGTAAGAAAAAGAACAAATCAGATAAATTTATCGTTCGTCGTCGTAAAAAATAACGGGATTGTACTACGGTTCCAACGTAGAACCGTAGAGCAGTCACGAAGGGAGGTTCAGACATGGGTCGCAGCTTAAAAAAAGGACCTTTTGTTGATGAGCATTTAATCACAAAGATCGAAAAGTTAAATGAAACTGAAAGCAAGCAAGTTACTAAAACTTGGTCTCGCCGTTCTACGATCTTCCCGCAATTCATCGGACACACGATTGCTGTATATGATGGTCGTAAACATGTTCCTGTATATGTCACTGAAGACATGGTAGGTCATAAGCTTGGAGAATTCGCTCCAACTCGTACTTACAAAGGTCATGCTAGTGATGACAAGAAAACAAGACGTTAATGAGAGGAGGGCATTCTAATGCAAGCTAAAGCTGTATTAAGAACAGTACGTATTGCTCCTCGTAAAGCTCGTTTAGTCGTAGATTTAATTCGAGGTAAGCAAGTAGGAGAAGCGGTAGCAATTTTAAAGCATACACCAAAAACTGCTTCACCAGTTATTGAAAAATTACTAAACTCTGCGATTGCTAACGCAGAACATAATTATGAAATGGACGTTAACAGCTTAGTAGTATCTCAAGCATTCGTTGACGAAGGACCAACTTTAAAACGTTTCCGTCCTCGTGCAATGGGCCGTGCAAGTGCTATTAACAAGCGTACTAGCCATATTACTATCGTATTAACAGAGAAGAAGGAGGGATAATAGTGGGTCAAAAAGTTAATCCAGTCGGCTTGCGTATTGGTATCATCCGTGATTGGGAATCCAAATGGTTCGCAGGAAAAGACTATGCTGATCTTTTACACGAAGACCTTAAAGTACGTGAGTACATTACAAAGCGTCTAAGCGATGCTTCTGTATCTAAAGTAGAAATCGAGCGTGCAGCTAATCGCATTAACATCACTATCCACACTGCAAAACCAGGTATGGTTATTGGTAAAGGTGGTACTGAGGTTGAAGCACTTCGTAAAGCTCTTAACTCACTTACTGGCAAGCGTGTTCATATCAACATTCTTGAAATCAAAAAAGCAGACATCGATGCTAAGCTTGTTGCGGAAAACATTGCTCGTCAATTAGAAAACCGCGTATCTTTCCGTCGTGCTCAAAAACAAGTTATTCAACGTGCAATGCGCGCTGGTGCAAAAGGTATCAAAACTATGGTATCTGGTCGTCTAGGCGGTGCAGACATCGCTCGTTCGGAGTCTTACAGTGAAGGAACTGTTCCACTTCATACTCTTCGTGCTGACATCGATTACGCTACAGCAGAAGCAGATACAACTTACGGTAAGTTAGGTGTAAAAGTATGGATCTACCGTGGAGAGGTCCTTCCTACTAAGAAGAAATCTGAGGAAGGAGGCAAATAATATGTTAGTCCCTAAACGCGTTAAGTATCGCCGTCAACACCGTGGAAAAATGCGCGGAATGGCTAAAGGTGGTACAGAGGTTAACTTCGGTGAATTCGGTCTACAAGCTACTGAAGCTTCTTGGATTACAAACCGCCAAATTGAATCTGCTCGTATCGCAATGACACGTTATATGAAACGTGGCGGTAAAGTTTGGATTAAAATATTCCCTCATAAGCCTTATACAGCTAAGCCTCTAGAAGTCCGAATGGGTTCTGGTAAAGGTGCTCCTGAAGGATGGGTAGCAGTTGTTAAGCCTGGGAAAGTAATGTTTGAAGTTGCTGGTGTTTCTGAAGAAATCGCACGTGAAGCATTACGTTTAGCAGCACACAAGCTTCCAGTAAAATGTAAGTTTGTAAAACGAGAAGAAATTGGTGGTGAATCAAATGAAAGCTAATGAAATTCGTGACCTTACCACTGCCGAAATAGAACAAAAAGTAAAATCTTTAAAAGAAGAGCTTTTCAACCTTCGCTTTCAATTGGCGACTGGACAACTTGAAAACACAGCTCGCATTCGTGAAGTACGCAAAGCGATTGCTCGCATGAAAACAGTAGTTCGTGAAAGAGAAATCGGCGTTAACAATCGATAATTGAAGGAGGTTTGCGAAAGATGAGTGAACGCAACCAACGCAAAGTTTACACTGGACGCGTTGTTTCTGACAAAATGGATAAAACCGTTACTGTCTTAGTTGAAACATACAAAAAGCATCCACTATACGGTAAACGCGTTAAGTACTCTAAAAAGTTCAAGGCTCATGATGAGCAGAACGTAGCAAAAATCGGCGATGTTGTTCGTATTATGGAAACACGTCCACTATCTGCTACGAAGCGCTTCCGCCTTGTTGAAGTAGTAGAAACAGCAGTTATTATTTAATGATGATCGGAAATAGCTACATCCCGAAGGGAGGTTACACACATGATTCAACAAGAAACACGTTTAAAAGTTGCTGACAATTCAGGTGCTCGTGAAGTACTTACAATTAAAGTTCTTGGTGGTTCAGGCCGCAAGACTGCTAATATTGGTGACATTATCGTTGTTACAGTGAAACAAGCAACACCAGGTGGCGTTGTTAAAAAGGGTGACGTTGTAAAAGCGGTAGTTGTTCGAACTAAAAGCGGCGTTCGTCGTGCAGATGGCACATACATTCGTTTCGATGAGAACGCTTGTGTAATTATCCGTGACGACAAGAGTCCACGCGGAACGCGTATCTTCGGACCTGTTGCTCGTGAACTTCGCGACAGCAACTTCATGAAGATCGTATCACTAGCTCCAGAAGTACTATAATCTTAAAATATATGCCTTTAAGGAGGTGCGAACAGATGCATGTGAAAAAAGGTGACAAAGTTATGGTCATCTCTGGTAAGGATAAAGGCAAAACAGGTGTTATTTTAGCTGCTTACCCAAAACAAAGCCGTGTGCTAGTTGAAGGTGTGAACATCGTAAAGAAACACTCTAAGCCATCCCAAATGAATCCACAAGGTGGAATCATTAACCGAGAGGCACCTATTCATGTATCAAACGTCATGCCTATCGATCCTAAGACTGGTACGCCAACTCGTGTAGGGTTCAAAGAGGTTGACGGTAAAAAAGTACGTGTTGCAAAAAAATCCGGTGAAGTACTAGATAAATAAGTCTAAAAGAAGGGAGGTACAAAAATGAACCGCCTAAAAGAAAAATATGTTAAAGAAATTACTCCTGCTCTTGTGAGCAAGTTTAACTATAAATCAATTATGCAAGTACCGAAGCTTGAAAAGATCGTTATCAACATGGGTGTTGGTGATGCAGTACAAAACGCGAAAGCACTTGATAATGCGGTAGAAGAATTAGCTGCTATCTCTGGTCAAAAGCCAGTAGTTACTCGCGCTAAGAAATCTATTGCTGGTTTCCGTCTACGTGAAGGTATGCCAATCGGTGCGAAGGTTACTCTTCGTGGAGAGCGTATGTACGAATTCTTCGACAAGTTGGTTTCTGTATCTCTTCCACGTGTACGTGACTTCCGCGGTATTTCTAAAAAGTCTTTCGACGGACGTGGAAACTACACATTAGGTGTAAAAGAACAGTTAATCTTCCCTGAAATTGATTACGATAAAGTAAGTAAAGTTCGTGGTATGGATATTGTTATCGTTACTACAGCTAATACTGATGAAGAAGCTCGTGAACTGTTAACTCAATTTGGAATGCCATTCCAAAAGTAATCGGTAAATAGAGGGAGGCGAAAACGTGGCTAAAAAGTCAATGATTGCGAAACAAAAACGCACGCCTAAATTCAAGGTTCAAGAATACACACGTTGCGAACGTTGCGGACGTCCACATTCTGTATACCGTAAATTTAAGCTTTGCCGTATTTGTTTCCGTGAATTAGCATACAAAGGGCAAATTCCTGGTGTGAAAAAAGCTAGCTGGTAAAACTAGAGTTTGGGAAGGAGGTAAAAAACAATGGTCATGACAGATCCAATTGCAGATTTGCTAACTCGCATCCGTAATGCGAATATGGTTCGTCACGAAAAATTAGAAGTTCCTGCTTCTAACACGAAGAAAGAAATCGCTGAAATCTTAAAGCGTGAAGGCTTCGTGCGTGATGTTGAATATATCGAGGATAACAAGCAAGGAATCATCCGTATCTTCTTAAAGTACGGTTCAAATAACGAACGTGTTATTACTGGTCTTAAGCGTATCAGTAAGCCTGGTCTTCGTGTATATGCAAAAGCTACAGAGGTTCCACGCGTACTTAACGGTCTTGGAATCGCATTAGTATCTACTTCTCAAGGCGTTCTTACTGATAAAGAAGCTCGCGCAAAGCAAGTAGGCGGAGAAGTATTAGCATACGTTTGGTAATAGAGTTTCTTAAAGAATGGAGGTGCACTAAATGTCTCGCGTAGGTAAAAAACCAGTTGAAATTCCATCTGGCGTTACAGTAACAGTTGATGGAAGCAACGTAACAGTAAAAGGTCCTAAAGGTGAACTAAGTCGTTCATTTAATCCAGATATCGAAATTAAGGTAGAGGAGAACGTAATTAACGTATCTCGTCCATCTGATGCGAAGGAGCACCGCGCATTGCACGGTACTACTCGCGCATTACTTTCAAACATGGTTGAAGGTGTATCAAAAGGGTTCGAAAGAACACTTGAATTAATCGGGGTTGGTTACCGTGCTCAAAAGCAAGGTACGAAGCTTGTATTAAACGTTGGATACTCTCATCCAGTTGAGATCGAACCTGAAACAGGTATCGAAATCGAAGTACCTTCAAATACACGTGTAATTGTAAAAGGTACAAACAAGGAGCGCGTTGGCGCACTTGCTGCTAACATTCGTGACGTTCGTCCTCCAGAGCCTTATAAAGGTAAAGGAATCCGTTATGAAGGCGAATTCGTTCGTCGTAAAGAAGGTAAAACAGGTAAGTAATGCCCTAAGGGGTAAACGAAAGGAGTGACCAAAATGATTACGAAGGCTGACAAAAATGCAACGCGTAAGAAAAGACACGCACGTGTGCGTTCAAAACTTAGCGGTACTGCAGCTCGTCCTCGTCTAAATGTGTTCCGTTCAAGCAAGCACATTTATGCACAACTAATCGACGATGTAAGTGGAGTAACTTTAGCGAGTGCTTCAACTTTAGATAAAGAAATCGGTCTTGAATCTACTGGTAACGTTGATGCAGCGGTTAAGGTCGGAGAATTAGTTGCAAAGCGTGCTGTAGAAAAAGGCGTTAAAGCTGTTGTTTTCGATCGTGGAGGATACTTATATCATGGACGCGTGAAAGCACTAGCAGATGCTGCTCGTGAAAACGGCTTAGAATTTTAATAGACAAAGGAGGGACACAAAAAGATGCGTCGTATTGATCCAAACAAACTTGAACTTGAAGAACGCGTAGTTACGGTTAACCGTGTTGCGAAAGTTGTTAAAGGTGGACGTCGTTTCCGTTTCTCTGCTCTTGTAGTAGTAGGTGACAAAAACGGCCACGTTGGCTTTGGTACTGGTAAAGCTCAAGAAGTACCAGATGCAATCCGTAAAGCAATTGAAGATGCTAAGAAAAATTTAATCGAGGTACCAATGGTTGGTACTACGATTCCACACCAAGTAATCGGACACTTCGGTGCTGGTGAAATCCTTCTAAAGCCTGCTTCTGAAGGTACTGGGGTTATCGCTGGTGGTCCAGTTCGTGCGGTACTAGAATTAGCTGGTGTAGCTGATATCTTATCAAAATCTTTAGGTACTAACACACCAATTAACATGGTTCGTGCAACTTTGGACGGTTTAAAACAACTAAAACGTGCTGAAGACGTAGCTAAATTGCGTGGAAAATCAGTAGAAGAACTGTTAGGTTAAGGGAGGGAAAAATAATGGCTAATAAATTAGAAATTACCCTCACTCGCAGTGTGATTGGTCGTCCACAAGATCAAAAAGAAACTGTTAAAGCACTTGGTTTACGTAAAATTCACCAAACTGTTGAGCAACAAGATAATGCTGCTATTCGCGGTATGATCAATAAAGTTGCCCACCTTGTAACAGTTGTAGAAAAATAAATCGATTTTTTTCTTTTAATAAGGAGGTGCCAATATGAAACTTCATGAATTAAAACCTGCAGAAGGTTCTCGTCGTGAGCGCAAGCGTCTTGGACGTGGTATCGGTTCTGGGCAAGGTAAAACTGCTGGTAAAGGTCATAAAGGTCAAAACGCTCGTTCTGGTGGCGGTGTACGCCCTGGCTTCGAGGGTGGTCAAACACCTTTATTCCAACGTTTACCTAAACGTGGATTTACCAACATCAACCGCAAGGAATACGCTATTGTAAACCTTGATGCACTTAACCGTTTCGAAGACGGAACTGAAGTTACTCCAGAACTTCTTATTGAAACTGGTGTGGTTAGCAGTGAAAAAGCAGGAATCAAGATTCTTGCTAAAGGCAATGTTGAGAAAAAGCTTACTGTAAAAGCTCATAAATTCTCCTCTGCTGCAAAGGAAGCTATCGAAGCTGCCGGCGGTCAAACTGAGGTGATTTAATGTTTCAGACAATCTCCAATTTTATGCGCGTGGGTGATATAAGACGAAAAATCATATTCACCCTTTTAATGTTGATTGTATTTAGAATCGGGACATTTATTCCTGTTCCACATGTAAATACCGATATTTTAAAAGCACAAGATCAACTTAGTGTATTTGGAGTTTTGAATACATTTGGCGGTGGAGCGCTTAGCAACTTCTCCATCCTTGCCATGGGTATCATGCCGTATATTACAGCGTCTATTATCATTCAACTTTTACAGATGGATGTAGTACCGAAGTTTACGGAATGGTCAAAGCAAGGAGATGTAGGTCGTCGTAAGCTTGCTCAGTTTACTCGCTACTTTACGATCGTACTTGGATTCATCCAAGCGTTCGGAATGTCCTATGGTTTTAATAATCTTGCTGGTGGATTATTAATTGAAAAGCCTGGTATTGGAACCTATTTTTTAATTGCTACTGTATTAACAGGCGGAACGGCTTTCCTTTTATGGTTAGGTGAACAAATCACTTCAAAAGGAGTCGGAAATGGTATTTCGATTATCATCTTTGCTGGTATCGTTGCTAGCATTCCGAATATAGCTAACCAAATATATGCACAGCAGTTTCAAGATGCTGGGGATCAGCTTTTCTTAAATATCGTAACAGTTCTGTTGATCGTTTTAGCTGTAATTGCGATTATTGTTGGAACCATTTTTATTCAACAAGCTTTACGTAAAATCCCAATTCAATATGCAAAGAAAATGACTGCTGGTTCTTCGCCTGCTGGACAATCCACTCACTTACCTTTAAAGGTAAATGCTGCTGGTGTTATCCCTGTTATCTTTGCAGTTTCGTTTATTATTACTCCTAGAACGATTGCACAGTTCTTTGAGCAAAATAGCGTAACAATTTGGATTGAACGAATTTTTGATTATACACATCCAATTGGAATGGTCATCTATTGTGCGCTAATTATTGCGTTCACATATTTCTATGCATTCATTCAAGTAAACCCAGAACAAGTGGCTGAGAACTTGAAGAAGCAAGGTGGGTATATTCCTGGAATTCGTCCAGGTAAGAACACTCAAGAATTTTTAACTCGCGTATTATATCGCTTAACATTTGTTGGTGCGCTGTTCTTATCAGCCATTGCCATTCTTCCAGTCTTTTTTGTAAAGTTTGCGGGTCTTCCGGAATCTGCTCAAATTGGTGGAACGAGCTTGCTCATCGTTATCGGGGTTGCACTTGAAACAATGAAACAGCTTGAAGCTCAGCTTGTTAAGCGTCACTATAAAGGTTTTATAAAATAATTCGGATTTGGGGACTAATGTTCCCAAACACCGTTTTAGAGACTGAGGGGGAGCCAGAGTGAATTTAGTTTTGATGGGGCTGCCAGGTGCGGGAAAAGGCACTCAAGCTGAAAAAATCGTTGAAAAATATTCTATCCCTCATATCTCGACAGGAGATATGTTCCGTGCTGCTATGAAGGAAGGAACAGAACTAGGGTTAAAAGCTAAATCTTTCATGGATCAAGGTGCACTTGTTCCAGATGAAGTAACAATTGGTATTGTTCGTGAGAGATTAAGTAAAGATGACTGTCAAAAAGGATTCTTACTTGATGGTTTTCCTAGAACTGTTGCTCAGGCAGAAGCGCTAGAGAATATGCTTACTGAATTAGATAAGAAAATTGACTACTGTTTAAATATTGATGTAGACCACAATATTCTGATGGAACGTTTAACTGGTCGTCGTATTTGTAAAGAATGTGGAGCTACTTATCACTTGGTTTTCAATCCTCCTGCAAAGGATGGAACTTGTGACCGTTGTGGTGGAGAGCTTTATCAGCGTGCAGATGATAACGAAGAAACGGTTCATAACCGCTTAGAAGTGAACATTCAACAGTCAGAACCTTTGCTTCATTTCTATGAAACAAAAGGTTACCTAAAAAATATTAATGGTCAACAAGATATTAATGATGTATTCAAAGATATTGACAGCCTTCTTCGGGAGCTTACGTAAATGATTATTTGCAAGACTCCGCGTGAGATTGAAATAATGCGTGAAGCTGGTCGCATCGTTGCACTTACGCACCAGGAGTTGAAAAAGCATATCGTTCCCGGTATAACTACGAAGGAGCTGGATAAAGTTGCTGAAGCTTTTATAAGAAAGCATAATGCAATTCCTTCCTTTAAAGGCTATAACGGCTTTACAGGTAGCATCTGTGCTTCTGTAAATGAAGAACTAGTGCATGGAATTCCTGGGAATCGTGTATTGAACAACGGTGATATTATCAGTATTGATATCGGTGCTGAGTATAATGGCTATCATGGTGATTCAGCTTGGACTTATGCGGTAGGTTCTATTGATGAGGAGACAAAGCGTCTATTAGATGTTACGGAGGAATCCTTATACAAGGGACTTAATGAAGCAAAGCCAGGTGATCGTCTGTCGAACATCTCCCACGCGATTCAAACTTATGTGGAAGCAAACGGGTTTTCAGTTGTACGCGAGTATGTAGGGCACGGAATAGGGCAAGACTTACATGAGGATCCACAAATTCCCCATTATGGTCCACCTAATAAAGGCCCGCGTTTAAAACCTGGGATGGTACTAGCGGTTGAGCCGATGGTGAATGCAGGAAGTCGTTATGTTAAGACCTTAGCTGACGATTGGACCGTTGTTACAGTTGATGGGCGTAGGTGTGCTCACTTTGAACATACCATTGCGATCACTGAAACGGGTTTTGAAATTCTTACAAAAGCTTAACTTGTAAAACCAAAGGAACTGTCAAGTGTTTAGTAATATTTTATTATTAAAATTGGGCAAATCCTTTTTAATATGCTATAATTATAAGGTTGCTAGAAAATTGTAGTGTATTAACCGGTCGTGTTGCATTGGAAAGCTACGATTTCTTTCAGTAAGTATTTAATGGATCATGTAACTGATGAGTAGAAGGGAGACTAGTTCTATGGCGAAAGATGATGTAATTGAAATTGAAGGTAAGGTTCTTGAAACTTTGCCTAACGCTATGTTTAAGGTAGAATTAGAAAATGGTCATACAGTACTAGCTCATGTTTCCGGTAAAATTCGTATGCACTTCATCCGTATTTTGCCTGGTGATAAAGTAACTGTTGAGCTATCCCCATATGACTTAACACGCGGAAGAATTACTTACCGCTTTAAATAATCTGTTGCACTCCGTAATATCAAGGAGGTTAGGATAATGAAAGTGAGACCATCTGTTAAGCCGATCTGCGAAAAGTGTAAAGTTATCCGTAGACGCGGCAAAGTTATGGTTATTTGTGAAAACCCTAAGCATAAACAAAAACAAGGCTAATAATGAGGGAGGTGCTCTAGTAAATGGCACGTATTGCAGGTGTAGATATTCCACGTGAAAAGCGTGTAGTAATCTCATTAACTTACATCTATGGTATTGGTAAAAATACTGCACATAAAGTTTTGGCTGAAGCTGGTGTTTCAGAAGAGACTCGTGTGCGTGATTTAACGGAAGAAGAGCTTAACAAAATCCGTGATATCGTTGACAAATTAAAGGTTGAAGGTGACCTTCGTCGTGAAATTTCTTTAAACATCAAGCGTTTAATGGAAATTGGTTCATACCGTGGTCTTCGTCATCGTCGTGGATTACCAGTTCGCGGACAAAACACGAAGAACAATGCACGTACTCGTAAAGGTCCACGTAAGACTGTAGCTAACAAGAAGAAATAATCGGTAAAGGAGGTACTTTAAATGGCTCGTAAAACTAATACTCGTAAGCGTCGTGTAAAAAAGAATATTGAACAAGGGATTGCTCATATCCGTTCTACATTCAATAACACGATTGTAACAATCACTGATGTTCATGGAAATGCTCTTTCATGGTCAAGTGCTGGTTCTTTAGGATTCAAAGGTTCTCGTAAATCTACTCCTTTTGCAGCACAAATGGCAGCTGAAACAGCAGCTAAATCATCTATGGAACATGGAATGAAAACTTTAGAAGTAACAGTTAAAGGACCTGGTGCAGGACGTGAAGCTGCTATCCGTGCTCTTCAAGCTGCTGGTCTAGAAGTTACTGCTATTAGAGACGTAACTCCAGTTCCTCATAACGGATGTCGTCCACCAAAACGTCGTCGTGTATAATTTTTCTGTATAGAAAAAAAATCCCTGTCTATAATGGGATATGATAAGAATTTTATACGTTTATACAGGATCATTTTTCCAGTTGTTGTGCACAAGCGGGAACGTATACAGGGGGAATTTCGGTTAAACAAAACTAACCGAGGTTTCGACGTTTTGAAGGAGGGTATATTTGATGATCGAAATAGAAAAACCAAAAATCGAAACGGTTGAGATCAGCGATGATGCCAAGTACGGGAAGTTCGTCGTAGAACCACTAGAACGTGGATATGGTACTACTTTGGGTAACTCCTTACGTCGTATCCTATTGTCGTCACTCCCAGGTGCGGCGGTCACATCGATTCAAGTCGATGGGGTGCTTCATGAATTCTCAACAATTGAAGGCGTCGTAGAAGATGTTACTTCTATTATTTTAAATATTAAGAAACTGGCACTGAAAATCTACTCTGATGAAGAGAAGACGCTTGAAATTGATGTGCAAGGTGAGGGAGTAGTGACTGCGGCTGACGTAACTCATGACAGTGATGTCGAGATATTAAACCCGGATCAACACATTGCGACCCTTGGTTCGAACGGCAATCTTCGCATGCGCTTAACTGCTAAGCGTGGAAGAGGGTATACACCTGCTGATCAGAACAAGAGAGAGGATCAACCAATCGGTGTTATTCCAATCGACTCCATCTACACTCCAGTTTCACGTGTTGTCTACCAAGTAGAAAACACTCGTGTCGGTCAATTGACTAACTATGATAAGTTAACTTTCGATGTATGGACTGATGGAAGCACTGGTCCTCAAGATGCTGTTGCACTTGGAGCGAAAATCTTAACTGAGCATTTAAACATCTTCGTTGGTTTAACTGATGAAGCACAAAATGCTGAGATCATGGTTGAAAAAGAAGAAGATCAAAAAGAAAAAGTACTTGAGATGACGATTGAAGAATTGGATTTATCCGTTCGTTCATACAATTGCTTAAAGCGTGCTGGCATCAATACTGTTCAAGAGCTTGCTAACAAGACTGAAGAGGATATGATGAAGGTACGTAACTTAGGTCGTAAGTCTCTTGAGGAAGTAAAACACAAACTTGAAGAGCTTGGATTAGGATTACGTAAAGACGATTGATCTTTGGTCAAACCTTTTACCATTCCAAGTCTTAAGCAACTAGAGATAAATGACTTCAACAAAGGAGGGAAACTTTCATGGGATACAGAAAGTTAGGACGCACTAGTGCTCAACGTAAGGCTATGTTACGTGATTTAACAACAGACTTAATCATTAATGAGCGTATTGAAACAACTGAAGCTCGTGCTAAAGAACTTCGTTCAGTAGTTGAGAAAATGATTACTCTTGGTAAGCGTGGGGACCTTCATGCTCGTCGTCAAGCATCTGCTTACGTTCGTCACGAAGTAGCTAACGCTGAAACTAACCAAGATGCTGTTCAAAAATTATTCAGTGACATCGCTGGCCGTTACGAAGAGCGTCAAGGCGGTTACACTAGAATCATGAAACTTGGACCACGTCGTGGAGACGGAGCTCCAATGGTTATTATCGAATTAGTTTAATAGCTAGTACAGACAACAAGGGTGAAGGACAGTTTACACAGGAACTTGTTCTCTGCCCTTTTGCTGTAATGAGCCGTTGACTGTCTAAAGTTCTAAGCCCAACGAGTGTTACGATGAGGGTGTATGTTATTTTTTTCACTTCTCGTCTAGCTCATGCGCCTTGCTCTCATTTGGAATGAAGAGGAGGCGCAGGCTTTATTTAGGAAAGAGCATTGAAATAAGAAGTCAATGAGACATTCATTCATGCCATCATACATATTATTTTTATTTATATTTTAACGGTGAATGGTCCATGTCTTCACTTTCAAAGCTCGCCAAGATTGGCGAGTTTTCTTTATAATATGGGGTTTTTCTTATAGGTTAGGTATGGTAGTTGAGAGGAGATGAGTAATTTGGTAACATCCATTGTTCAGATAGAGAATGTCTCTTTTAAATATGATCTTCAAGAGGAGTACGCCTTAAATGATGTCTCCTTTAACATAAATAAAGGCGAATGGCTTGCCATTGTCGGTCATAATGGATCTGGTAAGTCAACGCTTGCGAAACTTTTAAATGGTCTTCAGTTTGCTGAAAAAGGCTCCATTACTATTGGAGGAACAAAGTTATCTGAAGAAACGGTTTGGGATACCAGAAAAATGGTTGGGATGGTTTTCCAAAATCCAGACAATCAGTTTGTCGGTACGACTGTTCAGGATGACGTTGCCTTTGGACTGGAGAACCATGGAGTTCCTCGAGAGGAAATGATTATCCGCGTACAAGAAGCATTAGAACAAGTAAAGATGAGTCAGTTTCTATTACAAGAACCTCATCATCTTTCAGGTGGACAAAAGCAGCGTGTAGCTATAGCTTCTGTATTAGCTCTAAAACCGGCTATTATCGTTTTAGACGAGGCTACATCTATGCTTGACCCAAAAGGGCGCGAGCAGGTTCTAGAAACGATCCGGGAGCTTAAAAGTGATAATGAATTAACCGTCGTTTCTATTACACATGATTTAGAGGAAGCTGCTAAGGCTGATCGAATGATTGTTATGAATAGAGGACAGCTGTATAAAGAAGGTACCCCGAAGGAAATTTTTCAACTAGAAGAAGAGCTTATTTCATTAGGATTGGATATTCCTTTTTCCGTAAAACTTAGCAAGAAGTTAAAAGAGTTAGGCATGACCTTAGATAAACATTTTCTATCAGAAGAAGAGTTGGTGAAACAATTATGGACATCTCACTCCAAGAAGTAGAGTACAAATATTCAGCAAATACACCCTTTGAACGTCTTGCTTTAGTAGATGTCTCCATTGATATAAAAGCAGGAACTTTTTTGGCGATCATAGGTCATACCGGTTCTGGAAAATCCACCGTTATTCAGCATTTAAATGCCCTGTTAAAACCGACAAGTGGCAAGGTTGTAATTGGTGATCGAGTCATTACGAGCGATAAAAAGCAAAAGAATTTAAAGGAAGTAAGAAAAAGAGTGGGTATTGTTTTTCAATTCCCTGAACATCAGCTGTTTGAAGAAACCGTAGAAAAGGATATATGCTTTGGACCAATGAATTTTGGTGTTTCTGAATCGGAAGCAAAGGAGCGGGCAAAGGTTGCGATCCGACAAGTAGGCTTACAGGAGGGAATTCTTCAAAAATCTCCTTTTGATTTATCAGGAGGACAGATGAGAAGGGTAGCCATTGCCGGAGTTCTTGCCATGCAACCCGATGTAATTGTACTTGATGAGCCAACAGCGGGGCTAGATCCTCGTGGAAGAAAAGAAATAATGGATATGTTTTATTCCTTGCATAAAGAACGAAGCCTTTCTACCATTCTTGTTACTCATAGTATGGAGGATGCAGCCCTTTACGCTGACCAGATTGCAATTATGCACCAAGGCCGTGTATACAGGAAAGGAAATCCTACTGAGATATTCAGCGACCCTGAGGGGCTGTTTGAGCTTGGGCTTGATGTTCCTGAGGTGGTTCGCTTTCAACGAAAGTTTGAGGCCGAATTTGGACAACCACTAGGGAAAACATGTTTAACCATCGAAGAATTATCCGAAACGATTGTTAAACATATGCAGGGAGGAACTAAATAATGGATAAAATGATATTTGGTCGTTATATACCTGCTGACTCTGTGTTGCATCGTATGGATCCACGTTCCAAACTCGTTCTAATTTTTTTATTTGTTTGTGTCGTGTTTCTAGCAAATAATGCTTTAACGTATGGAACTTTACTGGTGTATACACTTATCATGCTTTCTTTATCTAAAATATCTATTCGATTTATCATGGCAGGTTTAAAGCCGGTTTTGTGGTTAGTTGTCTTTACATTGCTTCTTCATCTCTTTTTAACGAAGGAAGGGAATCTCCTGTTTCAATGGGGGTGGATCGAAGTATATGAAGAAGGAATCAAGCAAGGTCTATTTATTTCATTGCGTTTCTTTTTGCTTATTCTTATGACTTCTCTTTTAACCTTAACAACTACACCTATTGAAATAACAGATGGCTTAGAAGAGCTTCTTGGACCGTTAAAGAGAGTGAAATTTCCGGTCCATGAACTTGCGTTAATGATGTCTATATCCTTAAGATTCATTCCAACTCTTATGCAAGAGACAGATAAAATAATGAAGGCACAGTCTGCTCGAGGTGTCGACTTTACTGGAGGACCGGTAAAGGATCGTGTAAAGGCAATCATCCCATTGCTTATTCCTCTATTTATTTCTTCATTTAAACGTGCAGAGGAGCTTGCTATTGCGATGGAGGCAAGGGGATACCGTGGCGGTGAGGGGAGAACGAAGTATCGACAATTAAGCTGGGGAGCCAGAGATACATCTATGCTACTTGCCTTAGGGCTAGTTACGGCTTTACTAGCAGTCTTACGAGGGTAGAGGTATGGTTCTCATGAAGAGATATAAGTGTAAAATATCTTATGATGGGACGGCCTTTCATGGCTACCAGGTTCAGCCTAATAAGCGTACGATTCAATCAGAGCTTGAAGCAGCCCTTACAAAGCTCCACAAAGGTAGAGAAGTAAAGGTTACCGCTTCCGGTCGTACAGATGCAGGTGTGCATGCAAAGGGGCAGGTAATTCATTTCGATTCAGACCTGTCCATTCCCTTATCAAGGTGGCAACTAGCGTTACATGGAGCTTTACCAAGTGAGATTGCCATTTTAGAGGTGGAGGAAGTGACTCTAGACTTTCATTCACGTTTTGATGCAATCGGAAAAGAGTATCGGTATTTTATTGATAACCGAAAAATTCGTGATCCGTTTCAAAGGAATTACTCGTATCATTTTCCTTACCCTTTGGACCTAGATAGGATAAAAGAAGCTTGTACCCATTTTATTGGTGAGTACGATTTTACTAGCTTTTGTTCCGCGAAGACAGAGGTCGTGGATCGTGTAAGAACGATATATGATCTAGATATTTTATCTGAGGGTGAACAGCTGGTATTTCGTTTTCGAGGAAATGGATTTCTGTATAATATGGTTCGTATCATTGTTGGAACCCTTATACAGGTAGGGAATGGGGAAATTAGGCCCGACTCTATTCCAGGAATTCTAGAAAAGCGAGACCGAACATTTGCTGGGAAAACAGCTCCCTCGCAAGGGTTATACCTGTGGAAAGTGTTTTATGAGTAGAATCGTAGTTAAAAAGTAGAAAAGATTAATAAAAAAATTCTATGACAACTATTCCTGGTGTAACATTTCCTTGACATCAGGACAGATGCAGTATATGATATCAGATGTATGTATTTTAATCCCATGATAAGCCCCGTTAACTTATTATGTCGAGATATACGTAAAACATGACTGAACACATGTCGGAACACGTGTGGAATGCATGTCAGAACAAATTTTATGAATGTATAATTTAGGAGGGAACTATTCAATGCGTACAACGTTTATGGCTAATTCAAACAATATTGAACGTAAATGGTACGTGATTGATGCAGAAGGCAAAACTCTTGGACGTCTTGCTTCAGAAGTTGCATCAATTCTACGTGGAAAACATAAACCAACTTTCACACCACATGTTGACACTGGTGATAACGTAATTCTAATCAATGCTTCAAAGATCGAGTTAACTGGTAAGAAGTTAACTGACAAGATCTACTACCGTCACACTATGCACCCAGGTGGTTTAAAAACTAGAACGGCTCTTGAAATGCGTACAAACTACGCTGAAAGAATGTTAGAGCTTGCTATTAAAGGCATGCTTCCTAAAAATTCTTTAGGTCGTCAAATGTTCAGAAAGTTACACGTATACGCTGGTAGCGAGCATCCGCACCAAGCACAACAACCTGAAGTTTACGAACTTCGTGGATAATTAAAGGGAGGGTATTATATTGGCACAGGTTCAATACATTGGTACTGGTCGTCGTAAAAGCTCCGTTGCACGTGTTCGTCTAGTTCCAGGCAGCGGTAAAATTACAATTAACGATCGTGACATCACTGATTACATTCCATTCGAAGCACTACGTGAAGTAGTAAAGCAACCATTAAACGCAACAGAAACTCTAGGTAGCTATGATATTCTTGTTAACGTTAATGGTGGAGGTTACACTGGTCAAGCTGGCGCTATCCGCCACGGTATCGCTCGTGCGTTACTAAACGTTGACCCAGAATACCGTCCAACACTTAAGCGTGCTGGCTTATTAACTCGTGACGCTCGTATGAAAGAACGTAAGAAATACGGTCTTAAAGGCGCTCGTCGTGCACCTCAGTTCTCAAAGCGTTAATTTTACGCTTATCAAGGACTCTCAACCAATGGTTGGGGGTCTTTTTATTTTATAAACAAAAGACCTCCTCTTAAGTATATGAATGATTACTCTACAAAATGAACAGGTAAAGTGATTGTAACCATCGTTCCTTCCTCTTCTTTACTTGATATTTCCATCCTACCACCATGTGACTCGATAATTTTAAAGCTCGTCATCATACCTAAACCCGTTCCTTTTTGTTTCGTTGTATAAAAGGGTATGCCGATATTTTGAAGTAAATCTTCTGGGATACCACAGCCTTGGTCCATAATTTTTAAATAAACCTGCCCGTTTTGAGAATTTCCTATAAACACATGAATATCTCCGCCTGATGGCATCGATTCAATCGCATTTTTTATTAGGTTAATGAATACTTGTTTTAACTGGTGTGCAACACAGTACACTAGGGGAATAGCCTCTGTATTGACATGAATGTTCACTCGGTTTATTAGTGCTTGTGAATTGAGTAGTTTCGTCACATCATGAAGGATGTCTGTTAGGTTCTCATAATGAAAATGCTGAACTTGTGGTTTGGCCGCCATTAGTAACTCACCAGTAATCTGTTCAATACGTGCAATCTCATCTGCCATAATTTCATAATAGGACATTTCTTTGCTTGGGGCAGATGACCTCATGATTTGGAGAAAGCCCTTTAGAGCTGTAAGTGGGTTACGTATTTCGTGTGCGATCGAAGCAGAGAGTTGACCAACTGCTGAAAGTTTTTCAGACTTAATGAGCTGGAGCTCAGTGGCCTTCTGATCCGTGATATCCTTGGCAATCCCATATACACCCACTACCTCATGATCAACTATAATGGGGATATTTGTAACACTCACGTGAACCACTCGCCCATCTTTATGTAAAGCCTTCGTTTCATAATTTTGAGTATAACCTGCTGCTGCCTTTTCATAGTGACTTCTGGTTCTTTGTAATTCTGCTTCTTCAACAAGGGGAAGGTAAGATGATTGGAGAAATTCTTTTTCTGTATAGCCTAACAAGCGCTTCATAGCTGAGTTAACACTAAGGTAATTTCCTTCTAAATCAAAAGAGAAGACAGCATCAGGATTTTGTTCGAATAGGGATTTATAATGTTGCTGTTTTTCTGAAGCAGATTTCTTTTCTGTTGTAACATCTAAGAAGTATACAGAAAGACCATTGGCCGATGGGTAGGCTCTCACTTCAAACCATGTATCTAGTGGCGGAAAGAAAGAACTAAATGTAACAGGTACCTGATCATTTACGGCTTTATTGTACTGTTCGTAGAATTCTAAGTGGACTGCCTCAGGGAACTCATACCAAATATTTTTACCAAGAAGATCTTCTCGATTTCTGAAAAGTAATCTTGTTGCTTCGGAGTTAATGTAGGTGAAGTTCCAATTTGTATCAACCGAGAAGAAACCATCTGTTATCCGATCTAATATTTCAAGTGCAACAATTTCGAGTTGGTTCATACTAATACCCCACCTTTTCTAAAAATGTCCTTCTGGTAACAAATTCTAGGCATTGAGGAATATTCCTGCCTGCGTTTGTTTCATCTATTTTAATTCCTTGTAAAAAATGATCAATTCATGTGTAGGAAAATTAACCAAAAAAATTGGAAGGTGAATTCAGTAGCAAATTTGTATGTCTCTCTTTTCGTCGTTAAAGAATAACCGAAAGGGGTGACAATGCGGTGAATGTGATTACAACCTTTAAAGATAAAAAACGTGAAAAACAGTTGAAATATGAAAAATCAGTTTTAAGAGAAATCTCACTAAAAACGCTAAAGGAAAGAGTGAAACAATATTTTGGATCCTCTCGTATAACTGCCAATTTAATGACGCAATCAGGCATAGAAGAGGCTTGTTATGATGTAGCGATTGAAGCTTATCTTCTAGGTGCTCACTTTAGTAAATTTGGGTTTTATGGAGAGTCAGTAGACAGTATTAAGGATCGATGTCAGAAAGAGGAAAAACATTTAATCGATACCCTATATAATTTCCTCTTATATTGGGGAAATGGAACAGAAGGAGTTTATAGTGAGTCTCTTTATTACTTGTGTGAGCAGTATGTAGAAAGTTGGTGGCATGAAGGCTTTCGTACAGGAGAAAGAAGACATAAATTAAGGCTACATTAACTCAAGGTTCTATTATCCCATCTTGTCCCATATATTAAAGTGAATATTGGACGGATGGGAAGGACTGACGCATAGAGATGAGCAAAAGAGCCAAAATCATTGCTTTTACCGTTGGACTAGTTATTTTATTTTTTATTCTTCAATATGATTATTTTAAAACCAAAGAATCATGGAGTTCTTGGAGTCTTCCGCTTTCTGGTCAAATTATCTTATTGGATCCCGGTCATGGTGGACCTGATGGGGGAGCTGGGGAAGAGGGGGCACTTGAAAAGGATATTGCATTAAGTGTATCGAAAAAATTAAGAGATTATCTTCAAGAGCAAGGTGCTTTAGTTATTATGACTAGAGAGGAAGATAAGGACTTAGCTGAGGGTGGAACTAGAGGATATAGTAGGAGGAAAACGGAGGATCTAAAAAAGCGTTTAGCCATGATCAATGAATCGGAAGCAAACTTTTTTGTTAGCATCCATCTAAATTCAATTCCTTCACAGAAATGGAGTGGTGCACAGACGTTTTACGCACCACAGTTAAAGGAAAATGCTAAGGCTGCAAAATTCATTCAGGACGAGCTTCGAATCAATCTTGAAAATACAGATCGAAAAGCAAAACCGTTAAGCTCTGTGTATATTTTGAAAAATGCACAGAAACCAGGGGTATTAGTGGAGGTTGGCTTTTTATCAAATCCAACTGAAAAGCAGTTGTTAAAGACCGAGGAATATCAAGAAAAGGTGGCAGCTTCCATCTATAAAGGACTGCTAAGATATTTCTCAAATGAAAATGAATTAATTGAAGCGGAGTAAGAAGGTGAAATAGATACCACCTTCTTTTTTCTTGTATATGAGTGTGATGCAGTTAACTCTATATACAGAGGATTATGTTATAATAAGAAATGCAAACGAATTCAAAAAGGCGGTGTAAACGTTGTTAACAGAAGCAAAAGTGATTGAACTATTACAAAGTGTGGAAGAACCATTTTTACATAAGACATTAGATGAATTAAATGCCATTGAAGAAGTAAAGATTAAAGAAGAGAAAAAACATGTAAGTGTTAAAATAGGAATTGCAAAAACAGGAACAGCAGAACAGCTACAGTTACAGATGAAAATAGTAAACCTATTAAAGGGAGCGGGGGCAGAGTCAGTCGGAATTCGTTTTTCTGAACTGTCACAAGAAACTCTTGATAAGTTCCGTTCTACTCAGGAGGAAGAATCCCAAGGTCTTTTATCACCAGGAAGTAAGACAACCTTTATTGCTATTGCTAGCGGGAAAGGTGGAGTAGGAAAATCGACGGTTTCAGTGAATCTTGCTGTTTCTTTAGCAAGATTAGGGAAAAAAGTTGGGCTAGTGGATGCGGATATTTACGGATTTAGTGTACCAGATATGATGGGCATAACGAAGCGCCCAGCCGTACGTGGGGAAAAAATAATACCAGTCGAACGCTTCGGTGTAAAAGTCATCTCTATGGGCTTTTTTGTTGAAGATAACTCTCCTATCATCTGGCGAGGACCGATGCTTGGAAAGATGCTGAACAGCTTTTTCAATGAAGTTGAATGGGGAGAGTTAGATTATTTACTACTAGACTTACCTCCTGGAACAGGTGATGTAGCTCTTGATGTACATAGCATGCTTCCAGCCTGTAAAGAGGTTATCGTCACAACTCCACATCCAACAGCTGCTTTTGTTGCTGCGAGAGCGGGTGCCATGGCGCTTAAAACGGATCACGAGATTTTAGGTGTGGTTGAAAATATGTCTTATTTTGAAAGTAAGCTAACTGGAGAAAAGGAATATGTGTTCGGACAAGGTGGAGGAGAAAAGCTTGCTGATGAGCTTCAAACGAAGGTACTTGGCAAGTTACCTCTGGGTCAGCCTGATTGGAATGAAGATGATTTTGCCCCGTCTATTTATCACGAAGACCATAAGCTTGGTCAAATATATAAAGAAATCGCAGGTACGATCATTGAGTCACTTGGTAAATAGTGAATTAGGAAAACCTCTCCACTTGGAGAGGTTTTTTATGCATGGAGAGTTTGATCTTTATAAATTGTTTGCTAAAAAGCTGCTGATTCCTGTATCCGGGATTTAAGGGTCCCCGCTAACGGGGGATCATGCTAAGTACCCGAGCGCGCGAATAATAATAGTCGGAGAAATTCCGCCTAATTGGTAATTATTATTAAAACAAGGTTCAATAGGCGGAGAGATTCCGCCTATTGACTCGAAAAAGTCGAAAATGGAGGATTTTTCTTTACATAAGCGGAAAACCTCCCCCTATTTCCCCGAAAAGGAGCTACATTCTTTATTTAACCGAAAAATCTCCGCTTATTTCTTTTTAATATTACGAACGTCGTTCTACACGTATTTTAAGAAAAGCACTAGAACGCTTTAATTGAAAGCAGAGCCGCATTTCTATGCCCCTGTCCCTTCTTCTTTTGCTTCTTCCTTACTTCCGCTTTGTTCAGCTACCTCTTCTACCGCTTTTAAAATGAGATCTTGAATTTTTGCCTTGAATAAAGGGCTTTCGAATGTTTCGGTCATAACCGCTTGAACATGCTTTCTGTATTCAGCGCTTTTTAAGATGGTTGTTACTTCTTTTTCAAGTTCAGGGTCTTTTAGTACATCAATCATCATGGTTCGATACTCTGGATCCTTCATTAAATCTTTTAAAAGGGTTTCATTTTCTGTTCTCATGCTTTTAGCTACACTTTCAGAGAACTTTGGATCTTCAAAGGACTTCTTCCAGAATGCAGTCCCTTGATCGGAGGTTAATGCTTTTTCAACTGTATCTGAAACAACTGCTTGGTCCATGATCAACGTTTCCTTCATGGTTTCATCATTCATCACATCTTTTATAGCTTTTTTTCCATCATCAGTCTTTAAAATATCAACTACCATTTTTTTTGTTTCTTCGTAATCCATTTGGCTGCTTGTGTCCACTTCAGCACAACCAGTAAGAAGTAACCCACTTATTAAAAGAGGGAGCACTAAAGACTTTTTAGGCATGATTAACGCTCCTTTCGATAGTAACTATAGTATATGATGAAGAAAAACGACAAAAATTATACGTTTCCTACTCGAACCTAGATTTTTCATACTTTGGTTGGTACAATCAATAAGGAATGATTACATAATTGGGGGAAATTACGTTGAATAGCCGTAACTTGGTAAGGTTGTTTTTCTCGACGCTTATAATCGGGGGAGTGACAACAGGAATCGTTGGCTTCATTGTTCGTTGGAAAGAATTTGAGCCGTTTTTTACTGATTTTCAGATAGTTGAAATATTATCAATCTTAGCATGGTTAGTAGGGGTTGGTTTGATATTCAGCCTTATTAGTCAAATGGGCTTCTTTGCCTACTTAACAGTTCATCGTTTTGGTTTAGGTATATTTAAATCAGTAAAGCTTTGGAATAGTGTACAAGTGCTACTTATCATTTTTGTCCTTTTTGACTTGGTTTATTTACGATTTAATGCTTTTTCTGAAAAAGGAGACAGTCTGATACCTTATTTAGGGCTTGCTTCATTTATTGCTGTTAGTGGGTTCGTTGTAGCATATTATAAAGCGAAGCTTACAAATAAAGAAGCGTTTATACCTGCACTTTTCTTTATGATTGTTGTTACTGTGTTAGAATGGGTACCCATTCTTCGAGTAAATGAAAATAGTTGGTTGTACTTAATGATTTTCCCTTTGTTAATTTGTAATGCCTATCAGTTATTAGCATTACCAAAATTTATTTCAAATAGTGAAAAGAGTAAAAAAGCCGTCTAAAATGAGACGGCTTTATTATTTTATTTCTTTTGAAGACGAAGTCGCATTTGCTATCATTTCGGAAACAGATACGAGTTTTAATCCTTTTTTATTAATATCATCAATAATAGATGGAAGGGCAGCGGCTGTCTGTTTGGCAGAATCTGATGCGTGAAGGAGAATAATATCTCCCTTGGTAGCTTTAGCTGCATTTTCTTGAATGATCTCGACACCTGGATTAGTCCAGTCTTTTGAGTCGATACTCCAATGGATTACAGTAAGTCCAAAACGGTCTGCTACTTTTAAGGTTTTTTGATCAAAATGCCCTGTAGGAGCTCGTAAAAGTTTTATATCCTTTATACCGAGTTTCCTAAAAGCCTCTTGAGCCCTTGAGATATCCTTTACTATTTTGTTTTCTTCTAGCTCGGTATAATCTTCATAATTATATCCCAGCATTCCAATCTCATATCCTTCTTTCACAATTCGATCCACAATATGTGGATGCCTTTCTGCCCAAGAACCTGATAAAAAGAAAGTAGCTGATTTTACATTTTTACTTTTTAGGATATCCAAAATCGGCTCTGCTTTTTCATCCCCCCATCCAATATTAAAGCTAACAGCTAAGTCTTTTTCTCCCTTATAAACTGCCTTTGGACCGTCTTTTCCTGAAAATGCTGGTACATTTACGTAATTTTCTAAGTACAAAAACCAAGCTGTGAAAAATGCTGCGACTCCTACAAGGATAAATTGTTTTAATGATTTGCCATTTAATACATAGAAAAACTTCATCCTCTCACCTCGTCCCAAACACTACTTGTCTCAAATCTATTCAAAAAGAATTTGATTTATGCTTATAAAATGGTGAAATTAAGAACACACTACAGTAACTAAATTGTTAAAGGAGTGTACATGTTTTATGCTAGGATTGTTAATCAATGAGAAAGAAGTTAAAGAGATTGAGTACCTGATAAAGAGAGAAATGGACGAGATCTTGTTTGATTTAAAAGATGACCGAATTGATCATATTGTAAAAAGAGCAATGGAGGAAAGATACAAAATTCTATTTACGCTATTTAAGCGAGTAGCACCCGCAAAAGAATGTCTGAAGTACATAAGGTCATCCAATCAAAGAAAAGAAAAAAAGGGTTAAAAACTGTTGACTTATTTTTTATAACTTGTTATATTAATAAACGTCGCTGCTGAACAACGAATTAATGAAAAAAGTTTTTCAAAAAAAGTTGTTGACGAGCGGATGGTTAAGTGGTATATTAATAAAGTCGCTTTTTGGCGAAAGAGAAACAAATTGTTCTTTGAAAACTAAACAAATCATACGTCAACAAAAATGATTAGTGTTGAAAAATACACTAGCCAACGTTTTAACTTTAAGAGCTAATCTTACTCTTTATTGGAGAGTTTGATCCTGGCTCA